>JAHLWW010000175.1 GCA_019057715.1 Candidatus Jordarchaeum sp. JNZ_1113 | reverse complement strand
TTTCTCCACTCTCGCCCATAGCTCTTCTAGCGAACGCCACTATTTCGACTATGTCGGGATTCATTAAGGGTTCCCCGACACCGTAAAGAGCCACCCTTTCAGCCTCGCGCAGAGAATCTTCAATCCTCCTGAAAATTGAGAGAGGCATCAGTCCTTCCTCGCTCGGACCCCAAGAGTGCCTTTGGCACATGAAGCAGTCTAAGTTGCAGACAGATGAAACCTCGACCTGAAGAGCCGATGGAAAACCGTCAGACAACAACACCACCAGAACAACAAAGACAAATCCCACGTATATAAGCAAAACCACAACCCACATTGAAAAGAGGTAACTAGAAATGGGAATAAAAGGCTTCTAAAAATTTAGCAAGCCAAAAAATGAAGCTGAGGAAACGAGGCGGAAGAACAAAATGGGTACTGACAACTTTAGGGCCCAAAAAGATTTCTAACACTTATGCTTATCCACCGGCTATTGGCGGGAAAATCGAGACTAGGTCTCCATCCTTAAACTTTATCGGTTCTTTCATGGTTTTCACGTTAACCCCGTTCAGAAGGAAAAGCACGTTGTCCTTAACCGAGCTTTTCTCGCTGTCGAAAAGGTCACGTTTCGCTCCTTTAACCTTGGAGTCTAAGGAGTCCATAAAGCTTTCCAGTCCTCCATTGCAGTCTAATTCGACTTCCTTAACTTTGTATTTATCTCTCAAGGATGCGTAAAACTTCACTTTAACTCTAACCATAATGTAACACCCTTTAAGATATCAGAAAAAAGTGGGGATATAAAGAGGTTTCTAGGCCAACTTTAACTCTTTCAGCTTATCCTCTTTCGGTACACCGTTCACCCAGCCTCGCAGCTCATAGTACTCCGGCAACATGACGTCAAGTTTGGCGACATGGCCCTTAGCTGGCCCTTCGCGTATCTTCTCTTTTAGTAGTCTAGGAGGCAAAGTGTCTTCCTTCCCGTCTATGCCAATCATGTTCATTAGCTGCCTCTCGATATTGTATACCCGCTCACCTATTTTTAGTAGCTCGTTCTCGGTTAGGTCCCATCCTGTTATAGCTGAGAGTAGCTGTGCGAAGTCTGGTGGACCTAGAGCAAAGGTTACGAAGAGACAAACACACGCAGAGTTAACGACACAAGTGAAGTCCTGCAGCGTCTTGACCAGTTGCGCCTTTCCTTCTGTTGTAAACCTGTCGACGGGCTGCGGGGCTAAAACCTCTGAGGCAATGGCGTATCCGGATACGTGACACCCTCCACGATTAGCTGTGGCATAGTTCAACGTCATTCCTTGGACGCCGCGCGGATCGTAGGCTGGTAGTTCTAGTCCCTTTGCACTCATGCTTAATTCTGGTGCTCCATATTTTTCCGCCAGTCTCTTTGAGCCTTCAGCTAGGTCCGCCCCTATACCAGCCCTGTATGCTGTCCTCCAAACTGCTTCCACCATTGCTGCAGCATTCCCAAACTCGAGCTTCAAACCCTGAAGCCTCTCAGGCTTGATCTTCTTCCGTTGAACTAGTTCCATGGCGCAGGCGATCGTGGCACCCATACTGATAGTGTCGAGGCCAAGCTCATCACAAAAATGGTTAGCCTTAACTATTGCGTCAAGCTCACTAACACCACAGTCAGCCCCAAGAGCCCAAACACTTTCATACTCAGGCCCCTCACTATACTCCACAGCAAAAGGACCACTCGGAACCCTAGTCACCCTGCCACAACCAATAGGACAACCCCAGCAGGCCCTCCTCTTAGTAAGATACTTCTCCGCTAACGTCTCACCACTAATCTTCTCCGCATCAGGAAAAACGCTTGCCTGAAAGTTTCTGGTTGGGAATATGCCGTGGGCGTTTATTATGTTGACCAGGATCGCTGTTCCATAAGTCGGGAGACCTTGCCCCGTGATGCTGTTCTCCTTAACTTTTTTCAGCGCATTCTTTTGTGCATTCTTGAAATCTTCAGGCTTTGCTATAGTGACCTTTTGGCTTCCTCCCGCTACTATTGCTTTTAGTTTCTTACTTCCCATCACTGCGCCTACGCCCGTTCTTCCCGCCGCCCTGTGCTCGTCGTTTATTATGTTTGCGAAGCGGACAAGGTTTTCTCCTGCGGGCCCTATACAGGCGACGCTAACATCCTTCCCATGCTCCTCTTTAAGCGTGCTGGTAGTGTCGAAGGTATTCATGCCCCACAGGCGGCCTGCATCCTTAATTTCGGCTTTACCATCCATTACGGAGACGTAGACAGGCTTCTCAGCCGCCCCTCTAACTATTACCCCGTCGTACCCTGCAAATTTCAGGTATGGACCCCACTCACCCCCAGAGTTGGCGCTTGCCACGGATCCTGTAAGAGGGGACTTCAATGCCATAACGTGGTACCTGCCACTTGACGGGAAACCTGTCCCGGTAGCTGGGCCAGTGGCGAAGACAAGCACGTTGTCCGGGCTGAACGGGTCCAGCTCAGCTAGATTAACGCCCTTCCTAGCTAGGTTTCGAGCGTGCTCCATTATGATGGATAACGCCAGCCCCTTGCCTCCAAGAAACATGCGCAGTATATCCTCTTTAGGCGTGTAATCGCTGATTTTGCCTTTCGTAAGGTCAACATCTAAAAACTTACCCATATAGCCCCCGGGAATACTCTCTCCCCCAATTTTTACAAATATCAACTAATAACTTGTCTCCTAGATAATTTTTTCGTTCCGCTTTTTTATGCTTCACTCTGTAAAGGCTATTTTCTCGCGTCCTAGAATTGTTCTTGCAGCTTCAATATAGATTCTCTGTGTCTGGAAGATAGACTCGATTTCGACTTTTTCATTTATACCATGTATGTTCTTTCCTATAGGTCCTACCTCGACGATGTTCCTTACTCCCTCCTCAACGAAAAAGCGCCCGTCAGATGCTCCTCCCCCAGCGTCGTGGACTGGTGTTAGCCCAAGCTTCCTGTAGACGTCCTCCAGAACCCTGGCTAGGTGAGAGTCCCTTATCATGTATGGCCTAGCTGCTTCTCTTATGTCGAGCTCATACTTGAATTCGCCGTACTTTTCCTTAAGCCTCTCCAGTTCTCTTTTGAGGAGGCTTTCCACGTCTGCACGTGTGACTTTGGGCGTGTTCCTTATGTCTATGTGTAGGTTGGCGACCCGGGGTATCACGTTTTCCTTAACGCCAGCCTCGAAAATTGTGACAGCAAAGGTTGTCCGAGGCATTATGTCCCCTGCATCCCCGGGATCCAGTCTCCTGACTAGAAGGGTGAGCTCGGAGCATATCTCGATGGAGCTGACATAGCTCAAGTAAACTCTTGAGGAGTGCATCTCGTCGCCGTAAACTCTAAGCCTAGCTTGAATTATTCCTCGCCTTCCAACTTTCAACAATAGATCCGTCGTCTCGCCTATCAAAACGTAGTCGGGCCTTAAATTCGTCCGGGATAACAGGTACCGAGTCCCCCTAAAGCCGCCCGTCTCCTCATCCCCTACTGCCATGAGAACAAGCTTTCCTTCAAGGTTCTCTAATCTTGACGCTTCCTCGAAAGCCAATGTTATGGCAGCTAGGCCACCCTTCATGTCTGCGGCCCCCCTACCGTACAACCATCCCCCGTGCGCAACAGGCTTTAGAGGATGAGTAACCCATGCTTCGGGACTCCACGGGACAGTATCCCAGTGCCCGTTAAACGTGAGTGTCGGTCCACCCCTAGAAAACATGAGTTCGGCAAGCACGTTTTTAACGCCGTCTTTCTCGTAAATTCTCACGTTTGAAAAACCACCAAGGTAGTCCGCTAAGTAGTCCGCGCACTCCGGCTGGTCTCCTGGAGGATTAGACGTGTCAAACTCAATCAGCTTGCAAGCAAGCTCAACGGCATCCACGCCAAACCACCACATATTAGAGTACAAAAGTGAGTTCAAGACGGAAAGCACCTAGAAAACTCAACAAAAAACCGAACATTAACTTTTCCCTTGGTAAGGGTATGTTCCACCTTTTTACACGGTCTACATGGATCTTCAGACTCGAGGGCTCCCGCTACCAGCTGGTGAAAACAACATGTTAGACGTTAAACTTGCCGTTCCTTCCAATCAAAGGAGAAACTCCTACCGGCTGACCAT
>JAHLWW010000174.1 GCA_019057715.1 Candidatus Jordarchaeum sp. JNZ_1113 | reverse complement strand
AGGGACGCAGACGTCCTCAGCCTCGTAGACCCTGACCCTTCTTCTGTCGACGTTCATTATGGCTCCCCCCACGATTTCCCTCCCCGCCAGAAGCCTCTCCTTCTCCTTCGGGTCACTTGTCCACTCAGTTTCCCCTCCATGCGTTCTGCAAGCGTCAATTATTACCTCGAGTTGCCTTTCAACCTCCTGCTCGCTTCCGTCAATCTCGAAGTAAAGGACCGCCCCGGCTTTAGGCAGGTTAAGTGATGGAACGTAGCGATTGACCGCCTCTATCGACCTTTCATCGAGAATCTCTATGGCTGAAGGTATAACCTGTCTGAGGACGGCGTTAACTGCTTTGGCGGCTGACGCGCCATCCTTAAAGTAAGCTACCACCACCGCTGATCTTTCGGGGAGCGGAAGGATCCTTAAGATTGCCTCTGTCACTACTCCCAGCGTTCCCTCCGAGCCAACTATGAGTTGAATAAGGTCATAGCCCAGACACCTCTTTAGGACCTTCCCTCCAAGGCTCAGCACCTCCCCCGGGGGGATCACGACCTTTAGTCCGAGGACGAAGTTTCTAGTTACGCCGTACTTCACAGCGTGCATTCCGCCGGCGTTTGTAGCGATCATACCCCCAATCGTGCACATCTTCTTGCTTCCAGGGCTCGGAGGGAAGAAGAATCCATGCTTCGCAAGCTCCTTGTTGAGCCTTTCAGGCGTGATTCCAGCTTCGACGGTTACACAGAAATTGTCGAGGTCGACCTCCAGTATTCTGCTCATTCCGCTTAGGTCAATCACTATTCCACCATGCACTGGGACTGCCCCGCCGCAGAGCCCTGTCCCGCCCCCTCTTGGCGTAACGGGGATGCGCTTCTCCGACGCTATCCTGATAACTTCAACTACTTGACTAGTGTTCTTAGGTGTGACCACGACTTCGGGTAGCGAGCTGAACAGGGATGCGTCGGTGGAGTAGGCGTACCTCTCAACCACGTCGGTTTTTACGTTCCCCTCCCCCAGCGTCTCCATAAGTCTGTTCAGAACTTCACTGTCAACCTTGCCGTAAATTCTCCCGCTCATACCGGACACCTTATCGTTAACAGAAGGCGAAGCGTTTCTCGACGTTTTTCAAGTTTTCGAGGTAATCATTCAAGGACTTTGCTGATAGCTCCTTACTTTTCCTAATGCTTTCGAGCGCCGCCACCAAGCTCTTAGCCATTTTGATGTTAGTGATTACTGGTATGTTGTACTCTGTCGCCTTCCGCCTTATCATGTACTCGTCTCTCATCATGTCAGCATACTTCTCAAGGGTGCCGGTTCTAGGTATATTGATAACTAGGTCAATCTTTCTCTCAAGAATTAAGTCCCTTATATTGGGCTCCCTGTGAGGCTCGCTTATCTTGTAGACTACTTTCACGTCCCTTATTCCAGTTTCGGCAAGCGCCTCAGCGGTGTGCTCGGTGGCGTATATCTCGTAGCCCATATCCGCGAACTTCTTCGCTATAGGTGCTATTTCCTGCTTGAGCATCCTGCCGCCGACAGTTACCAGTATGTTTCCTTTCTCTAGGGGAACTTCGAACTCGGCCGCTAGAAGCGCCTTTAAGAACGCCTCCTCTAGGGTATCGCCTAGACAGGCAACCTCACCCGTCGACATCATTTCTACACCGAGAACGGGGTCTGCCCCGTCAAGCCTCATGAATGAAAACTGAGGAACCTTAACTCCAAAGTGGGGAAGATGTCGTGGAGCGGCAACGTTAAGCTCCCTCAGCTTCTTTCCCAGCATGACCGGAACTGCTACATCCATCAAGTTGACTCCTATGGTCTTACTGACGTATGGCATAGAGCGGGACGCCCTCAAGTTACACTCTATAACGTACACCACTCCGTCCTTAACGAGGTACTGAATGTTAAATGGACCCTTTATTCTGAGGGATGAGGCTATTCTGCACGTGTAGTCCTCTATGGTTCTCTTCACGTTTTCAGTGAGGCTGAAGGGCGGTATAACCATTGTTGCATCTCCAGAGTGTACGCCTGCATCCTCAACGTGCTCTATTATAGCGCCTATGAACGTGTCCTCCCCGTCGCTTACTCCGTCAACTTCGACTTCCCTAGCTCCCTCTATGAACTTCGAGATGACCACAGGGTGTTCAGGGGAAACCGATGAGGCTAAAACAAGGAAGTCTTCGAGTTGCTCCTCAGTGTATGCCACCCTCATTGCGGCGCCAGACAAGACGTAGCTTGGACGCACAAGGACAGGGTATCCAACTTTTCTCGCGAACTCCTTTGCGTCATCCAGCGAGGCGAGCTTACTCCACGGTGGCTGCGGTATACCGAGCGTCTCTAGGAGCGCGCTGAACTTGGCTCTATCCTCTGCGCGATCCACATCCTCCCCAGCTGTCCCCAGTATCCTAACACCAGTTTTGGCAAGCCTGTGAGCTATGTTATTCGGGATCTGTCCTCCAACTGAAACTATGACCCCCAACGGGTTCTCCTTCTCATAGATATCAAGAATCCTCTCAAAGGTCAACTCCTCGAAGTAAAGTTTGTCACTTATGTCATAATCCGTGGACACTGTTTCCGGATTATAGTTTACAACTATAACCTTCTTCGCACCATTGTCTTTCAGGGCGAAGACGGTGTTAACGCAGCACCAGTCGAACTCAACAGAGCTCCCTATCCTATATGTACCAGCGCCCAAAACAATGACTTTTTCTTCTTCCTCCTCATCAAACACTCCGTCGTCCTCGTCTCCGCCGTATGTCACGTAGACATAGTTTGTCTTAGCAGGCCACTCAGCCGCTAACGTGTCAATCTGCTTAACTACGGGGATTACCCCCAACCTCTTTCTGAGCTTTCTCACCTCAAGCTCTTCCATTCCAAAATAGGATGCTATCTGCTTGTCCGAGAAACCCAGCCTCTTAGCTCTTAAGATAAGGTCTTTCAATTCATCTTCGTCGAGGCGTTCTACTCCTACTTTGCCTGCTTCTTTCAGCTCCGCCTCCATGTTTATTACGTTCTTTATTTTATTGATGAACCACGGATCTATCCCGCTTAGCTCGTAAATTTTTTCAACGCTTAAACCATACTTTAAGGCTTTAACTATCTTGAAGAAGCGTTCATCAGTCGGGTTAGCGAGAACGTACTCTATGTGCTCTATTGGTTCAGGTTTTTCCTCGTCAATGTTCCCCACGAGACCGACTTTCCCTATGTCAAGCATTCTGACCGCTTTCTGTATTGCCTCTTCAAAGCAGCGCCCTATCGCCATAACCTCCCCGACGCTTTTCATCTGGGGCCCAATCTCGCGGCTCACATTGATGAACTTCTGTAAATCCCAGCGGGGGAACTTCACGACAATATAGTCTAAGGCTGGCTCGAAACATGCTGTAGTAACCATGGTAACCTTGTTCATTAGCTCAGGCAACGTGTAACCTATGGCCAGCTTAGCTGCTATGTATGCTAAGGGATATCCTGTAGCTTTCGACGCTAGAGCCGAGGAACGAGAGAGCCTAGCATTGATTTCTATAGCCCTAAACTCCTCGCTTCTAGGGTGAAGAGCATACTGAATATTGCACTCCCCAACTATTTGTAGATACCTCACCGCCTTTATCGAAGCCTCTCTTAGGAGGTGATACTCCCTATTTGTGAGCGTCTGACTTGGTGCAACTACTATTGAGTCCCCTGTGTGTACCCCCATCGGGTCAACGTTCTCCATGTTGCACACTGTAATACAGTTGTCCTCGTAATCCCTAACCACCTCATACTCTATCTCCTTCCACTTTCCAACATACTCCTCGATCAAGATCTGCCTGATCATGCTCTGTGCGAGTCCCCTGCTAGCTATCTCAACCAGCTCATCCGGGTTGTGCGCCACCCCTGAGCCCTTTCCTCCAAGCGTGTAGGCCACCCTCACTATAACAGGGTAACCTATCTCCTCAGCTACTTTTAACGCCTCCTTAACTGACGTCGCAGGCGCGCTCTCTAAAACGGGCACACCAGCCTTTATCATGGCTCGCCTGAATAGTTCTCTATCCTCGGTTGCCCTTATCGCCTCTATAGACGTCCCAAGCACTTTAACCCCATACTTGTCAAGGATCCCTCTGTCGGCAAGCTCAACTCCACAGTTCAAGGC
>JAHLWW010000173.1 GCA_019057715.1 Candidatus Jordarchaeum sp. JNZ_1113 | reverse complement strand
ATTATGGATCGTCGGGTGTTGAGTTGGTTTCGTCTGCTGTTAACGCCACAGGGTTTCAAGCTAGGATTCCTCAACCGGAGGACGCCTACTTTTTTATTGCGAGGAATTTCCTAGAGGAAACGTTTTTCCCGGCCCCCCTCATGACTCCGACGACGTTACCATTCTTTTTCGTGGTGATTGAGGGAGAGAATGTCTGGGTTGTTGCGGGAGGATCCACTTTCGGAGCTCAACTGGTTCAAAACCCTTACTACGTCTTTTCATGGGCTATCCTCTTCTTCTCTTGTGTCATGATTGCCCTCTCACTGATCGGAATGTTTGTCTCGAGGGGTTCTCTTGAGGAATTTCTGGTGGAAAGGAGGAGCTACGCGGGCCTCAAACTGTTTTTCCGTGAGCCGGTATTAGTTCTCCTTCCGTTCATGCTGAGCCTCACCCTGATCCTGTACTTTGCAGTTGAAGATTTCTGGGCGTTATCACGTGTAGCGTGGCAATTTAGTAAGGTGAGCTTCACGGTCTTCAGCGAGACAGCATCGCCGCTCCCCTTATACGTCATGCTGGCGTTAATTTTTGGGGGGTTCATCGTAATTTTCCCGATAGTTTTCCTTGCACGCCTCACAGTGCACTACTCGGTTGGAAAGGTTTACCTAGAAGCTACAGGTGAAGCGCGAGACGGCTCATCGCCGGGAACATTAATCTTGAGAGGCGGGTTGCTCTCAGCCACTCTCTTTTTAATTAGCTATCTGTTTTTGAAGCGGGTGGAGCAGGTATACTCTTACAGTGATCTTTACGCGGTGGGCGAGTTGGCACTGATCCTACTTGCTTTATCCATCATGATCATGCTGGTCCTTTACTCGGCTTTGCCACGTCTTATCTCTCTGGCGACGGGGATTGGGGAGGGGGACGCAGTGCCTAAGACGTTTATTCTGAGAATGATTTTTGAAGACGCGTTCTTCCTTGCTATAGCTTTCGGCCTGGCGGCCTGCACATTATATGTCTTAAACCCCTTCGCTTACCCTCTAGGAATATTCTATTTCTTCTTCACAAAGGGGTCCTTAACGGTTTTAATATTCTCTGGCGCCTTCCTCGTAGCCGTTCCTCTAGCTTTTTCCTTAGCTATCCCGGCGGCGATACAAACATCACGTTACATTGTAACCAAATTAGAGGGGGTAAAACCGCCAGAGGGAGAGGAAATCAAAAAATGGAGTATTTAATCGTTTATGGAGTGGTTGGGTTTTTTATGTTAAAGTTTGGAAGTTTTTAGTCGCTCTTTGGGGAGAGGTGAGAGCGTTGATGGTTACGAGGAGACTGAGCCCCATGTCTCCGACAATTATGGCGACCCATAGAGGTAGTAGTCCTAGTGCCGCTAGGACTGCTAGTGTGAGCTTGACGGCGACGGATAATGACACGTTTTGCTTTACTGTTGTCATGGTTTTCCTGCTGAGGTCCAATAGGTAGGGTATCTCTGAGAGGTCATCTTTTAGAAGCGTTATGCTGGCTGCTTCTATAGCGGCGTCACTACCCATGCCTCCCATAGCCACACCGACGCTTGCCACGGCCAGGCTTGGAGCGTCATTTACTCCGTCACCAACCATGACCACGCCGCCCGCTGCGCCCAGCTTCTCGACGACGCTAACCTTCTCGTGGGGGAGAAGCTCCGCGTAGTACTCTTCCACAGCCAGGTTACGCGCTACAGCTTCCACGGTCCTTCTGTTGTCGCCGCTAACTATGACTGTTCTTACCCTTCTTCGCCTCAGTTCCTCCACACAGTAGTATGCGTCGTCCCTTAGAGTGTCTTCGAGCAGTATGGCACCTAGAACGGCGCCGTTAGAACCAACGAAGACAACTGACTCAGAGTTCAGCTCGGGGACGTTACTTTGTCCTTCAGGGAAAAGTGTCCGTCTTCCGACGACATAGGGTTTACCGTCGACTCTCCCGGAAACACCCAGTCCCGGCATAAACTTGAAGTCTTCGACTTTTCCGAGCTCGACTCCTTCTTGGAGGGCTTTCTCAACTATTGCTCTGGCTACTGGGTGGTTTGACAGGGCTTCAAGGGAGGCTGCGGCCTTCAGTATCTCGCTAGTTCCAACTTCGTGGCTTAGCTGTATGACCTTCGAGACCCTGAGGGTTCCATTCGTCAGCGTTCCTGTTTTGTCGAACGCAAAGATAAGTGCTTTCGAGAGCGACTCCAGGTGTACGCCTCCTTTAACCAGTATACCTTTTCTGGCAGCCGCCGTTATCGAGGAGATCATCGCTACAGGAGTTGATATGACGAGGGCGCAGGGACATGAAATTACGAGGAGCGTCAATCCCCTGTAAACCCAGGGGGTGAGCGGTTGCCCTAGGAGCGGGGGGAGAAAGGCTATGATGGCTGCTGTGAGGATTACGGTGGGCGTATAGAAACGTGCAAACTTGTTAATGAACTTCTCGGTTGGCGCTTTCCTTTTCTCCGCTTCCCTAACTATGCTTAGCATTTTCGAGTAGAAGGTCTCATATGCAGGCTTCGTAACCTTTACCTTGATGAAGCCTTCATTGTTTATGGTTCCCGCGTAAACCTCATCCCCAACAGCCTTTGGCACAGGAATCGACTCACCTGTAAGAGGCGACTGGTTTACGCTCGTCTCGCCTTCAACTATAATTCCGTCTAAAGGTATTTTCTCCCCTGGCCTGACAAGAATCACTTCTCCAATCAGCACACTGTGACTATGAACCACAACCTGCCCGCCGTCCCTCAGAACTGTCGCCATTGAGGGAAACGACGCCACCAGCTTCTTGATAGAACCTTTAACGCGTCCCTCGGCATGCTTCTCCAGCAACTCAACCAGAGTGAAAAGTATAGCTACAGCTACGCCTTCCTCCATGCTTCCTATTGCAAAGGCACCCACTATGGCTACCGTTACCAGTAAATCAATGGTTGCACGTCCACTCTTAGCCAGCTCCTTGAATCCAAGGAAAGCAATCCTGTAGCCTGAAAGCACTGCTGCGGCAACCAAAAGAAGGCCGACGGTTGACGGCTCCCAAAAAAGTCTCGCTGAAGGAGGAAGTGGCAGAAAACGCGAGAAAAGATCAGCCAGCTGAGCGTAGAGCAATTGAGGTACATGGGTCGCGGAGCCAGCGTAAAAATGCTCAAGAATTAGGGCTGCCACCAGAAGAGACGTTGAGACAGCTACCCTGATGACCACCCACTTGGCGGAGCCTACCTCCTCTTCTTCTACTTTTAGCTCTGCTGTGCATGTAGGGCACTCGAATTCGGTGTTCATAGCGTGTTCCCTGTGAGGCACAAATAGAAGCCAATGTTATTAATTTAGTGCTAAAAACTGCGGGAAAATTATTAAATGTTAATTGTTTTCCTATTGAAAGTGATAATGGAGGTGGAAGCGTTGACCGTGATAAGCATCTCCTTAGATCCTTTTCTCCTTAAGAAACTTGACCAGCTTATAGAAGAGAGGGGTTACTCTAGCAGGTCTGAGGCAGTCAGGGACGCCGTGAGAAGCTTTCTTTCAGAGTACGAGATAAGGAAAGGTGAGGGGGGACGTGTAATATCAACGATAATAATAATGTGGGAGTACGAGAAGAGAGAAGTAGATGAACAACTCGCAAAGCTACGTCACGAGTACGATGACTTAGTTACGGGCAACATGCACATACACTTGGCGAAGGGACATTGCCTCGAAATATTCATTGCTGAGGGGGAATTGGAGAACATATACAGGCTGATAGGTAAAGTCAGGGCAATAAAGGGAGTACATCAAGTAAAGTACACTTCAATCCAAGTTTAACGTTTTAAGGCAACATGATAAATAAAGGAGGGACTTCTAATGTTGAGAGAAATTCAAAGATCAAAGCAGAATATTTCACTCTTTCCCGCTCAAAGGGAAAGAAAAGAGGGGGTTGTGTTATCATGCCTGCTTCTTCTTTATTTCTTCTTCTCTTAGTACTCTTCTGAGTAGCTTGCCAACTATTGTTCTCGGAAGGGCATCTCTGAACTCTATCTCTTTCGGCACTTTGTATGCCGCAAGGTTCTTCTTACAATACTCTAGTATGTCGTTCTCTGTGACTTTGCCCTTGTACTCCGGCTTAAGCACGACGAAGGCCTTTATCACTTCGCCGACCGCTGGGTCGGGTATTCCGACTGCGGCAGCATCCTGCACCGCCTCATGCTTAAACAGGACCTCTTCGATTTCTCTTGGAAACACGGAGTACCCCTTGTACTTTATTAGTTCCTTCTTTCTATCCACCACGTAGAAGTAGCC
>JAHLWW010000172.1 GCA_019057715.1 Candidatus Jordarchaeum sp. JNZ_1113 | reverse complement strand
TCAGTCAGATAGTATAAAAGTATGTATTCTAGCCTTTTGCAGCTTCAGACATAATACACACTTCTACGGGAAGCTATGCCTCGTATGCCCCGATCACACTGCCGAGCTTGCCGATATCTCGCTCGCAGACCCGTGGACTTACCAAAGAGGTATTGGCGCTGGTAAGACTCTCGTTGTTATCTGCACAAAACTAGGGCTCGAGACCCTCATAAGGGCTACTGAGTCGGGGTATCTGAGGTTTGAGGAGATTCCAGAGCTCTACGCAGTTCAGTACACTACGCTACTCAAGAAGGCAGTGAAGGCGATCACTAAGAGGGGTTCCAGGTACCCGTACGTCATTCCGCCTAGTATCATTACTGTTCTCCACGAGATCGACTATCTAGTGTGTAGTAGTCTCACAAGGAACGAAAGACTATGGCCTCTCCTCAGACTCTACGCGAAGACTCGACACCACGTATTCAAGCCGCTAGTTGCTCTCGACTATTTCTTAAAGCTAAGGTTCTCAAGAGTACTAACCAAAGTCTCTAAAGCATGGATCGTTAGCTAACTTCTCAACACTATTACCGTTGCGGGATTCATAGACTTTCATCCCTCCCCCTTCACCTTTATTTCTAGGGGTTCATTGAGGGCCTTCGCCGCCAACGGTAAAGGACGGCACATGGGGAGTCTTGTAGCTATGTTCCAAGCTGCAACTAAATGTCTATCTGCTTGGAAACCACATTTTCTACACTTGAAGACATGCTTATTCGGCCTACCTAATTTGCCACACATCGGGCATGTCCTGGAAGTGTTCTTAGCATCAACCATTTCCGGCTTAAAGCCTAACTCCATCGACTTATAGGAAATGTAAGACTGAATTTTTTCTGAATGGCATACTGTGGAGCCTTCTATTCATCTTCCTACTATACCGTATTCTTTCCCTAATGTGAGTGAGTTTCTCCATTACTGGTTTAGCGTTTTCTTCGGCGATTATACCAGCTATAATCTTCGTTGCTCTGTGGAGTATGTCGTTTATCCTTCGCCTTTCCCTTCCAGAATACTTTGCTAACAGCTTAGCTTTTGTTGCCTCCGAAGTCTTGCTCTGAATGCTCCTCCTCTTCCTGAAGTACTTGTCTCTAATGTATTTCGCCTCGCTTATATCTATCTTGATGAACTTAACCTTGTTCAGCTTCACGACAGCTAGGTCTATGCCTGATACGCTTCTCCCCATGTACCCCAGCTCCTTTAAGATGCGCTCGTGCCCCCTAAAAGCCTCCTTCAGCTCGCTGTCGGACGGCTTGACTATATTGTTGAACTGCAGATAGTCTTTAACGACGTTGAAGGTCATGCGGCTCCAGACTTCATGCTTCCACCTTAATGCCCGCTCGGTTTTCACCTCATCCCAGACCCCGTAGTACTCCCTCATCACCTCCTCATATTTGTCCGGAGCTCTGGAAGAGGCTTACCCTCAAACACCTCCAGCGGCGTCAGCGGGTACCTGCTCACCGCGTCCTTTGGACTCTGCAGGATGCCTTCGACTTCCTTCTTGAGAGCGGCAATCTTCCACCGGGCAGGCGGCAACAGGTCCTTCCTAACTCCTATAATTATCAGCCTCCTAGCCTGCGGCATGCCGAGCTTTGAAGCATCAACTAGATAAAGAGAATCGTGAGCAAGAAATGATTAGCTGTTTTTTCCTAACGCGCTTAGAGTCTTCATGATCTCCTTTAGTTCTTTAAAATATCGGATGCAAACTCTCTTAAAAGTCTCCTAAACAAGTAAGTTCTTGAGTAAGAGTTGAGCTCAGCAAAAACAACTTAAGAAGCAAGACATTCTATGAGGGCATGCCCTAACTTTCGTCTTTTAAAAGCTACTTGATCTGAGGTTCCTTGTTGCTTTCCCGCGAATTTTCCTTAAACCTTCTTGCACGTGTTTGAGGGATAGTAATGACCCTTCCATCCCTGGTAACGAGATCGTATCCTAATGCCCTCAAAACCTCCAACGCTTGCCCTTCAAGCTCATTGTGAACCTCAAAAAAGATTATGGGCTTATCCTTGCTTATTGTCTTTAAGGCCCCCTTAATGACGCTTAATCCTGCTCCCTCAACATCTATCTTAATGATGTCCACACGAGGTAGCTTCAGCTCCTCAACGAGGTCGTCCAAGCTCAGCATGGGAACCTTTTCTCCACCCATCAACGCCTTTCCACGTCCCTCACCCAAAGCTAACTTTAAGGGGATGACCCTCCCGAGTGCTTGGTTCATTAGGACGTTTTTAACCAAGTACTTGAACTCTAGTTGAAGGGGCTCAATAGCTATCGACTTAACACGCTTATTCTTTCGAAATGCTCTAAACGAGTGATATCCGTCAGCAGCAGCACCGACGTCGATGAAGAACTTGGCAGACTTTACGTAGCTGTCAAGGGCTGCCACTCCAATTCATATAACCCAAACATGATGTTTAGTAGCAGGTACTTCGAAAAGCCCTTCTTAGGAATGATGAAGCGGCAACCCCATATTGTAGGCAAGACAACGTGATCTGAGCGGAAGAATAGCGCTCCATAAACGATAGCAAATAACTTAACAATCCACCAAACCAACTTCAACCTCCGCATCATTGATGTTGGGGGAACGAATTTTGCTAATCTCTCCATCACCATGCTCTACGACCCGATTTATATACTGTTTTGGGTTTCATATTGGTTTGTATAAGTGGAAGTGTTTATAAGTGCTTTATGCGTAGTGGTTTGTGGATGTTGTTCGATGAGGGGTCAAGAGCCCTGTGGAGCAGGCTCTCCCCGAGTTACTCAAGATGTGGAGTGCCTGGGGTCACCCTAAACGCCCCTAAGCCCGATGAGGGTCCTAGCGGGATGCGGGGGGACAGAGATGAGGCAATGACACAACCAGTATAGGAGCTGAACCCCATACCTCTTAAAGTAGTTCCCACCGTAGAGGTTTTCACTTTCCATTACTTCCGAGCTCCTCTTTAAGACTTCTCCAAACCAGTGCGCTGATGTCCGCTTTAGATCCGAGGCTATTTGGATTGTTCTTCAGCTTCGAACACCACCTTCTAAGCAGCTTCCCAGTGAGCGCTCTATGCTCCACGAGAGGCACGTGTTCCACCGTCTTGTACTTCATGCAGAGTATGTATCTAGCGCAGGAGCTTGCGAGCCCTATCAGCCTATTCTGTAGACGAAGCCTCTTACTTTCTCGATCCTTCTCGCCTTTCACGCCCCTGACGATCCTTTTGGTGATGAGCCTCGGTAGCTCATATTCATTCAAGATTCCGCTAAGAACGTGTCGAGCCTTACTATCATCAACGCTCTCATAGAGGAGGATTGCAGCTGGATCATACCGCTAAGCGTTGCGCTGTTCAAATTGGAAGTAAGCCTTGAAGATCCTTTAAAGTACGAGTATAGGCTTAAATTAGCCAATAGCGTAGAAAGCTTTGAAGGCTTTAAACGGGGATACAGAGGTGGGCTTTACCTACGTAAAAATCAAAGTCTTTAGCTCAACGGACCCATCAAGGTTTGAAGAAGTTGAGCTCATGGTAGATAGTGGTGCACTTCATACGAGCATTCCTAGGAAAAAACTAGAGGCGCTCAATATAAAACCACTACGAGTAGGAAGGTATAGGACTTTTGAGGGAAAGGAAATTGAGAGAGCGGTTGGTGAAGCCCTCGTCGAACTTATGGGAGAGAGAAGGCATGTTCCAGTCGTATTTGCTGAAGAAGAAGATGCAGCTGTTCTCGGGGTAACAACTCTAGAGATCTTCGAGCTTAAGCTGAATCCATTAACGAGAGAGCTTGAACGAGCCACATATCCGCTCATTTAACGAAAACTATTGAAGGACATAACTCCACTCATAGGCGTGGTGGCCTTGGAGCAAATAGGCTACAGAGTTGATCCAACGACAGGAAAGCTTACCAAAGGACTACTGTTTATGCTAAACATCCGAAACGATGAGGTCAGGAGTCCAGGACCTCTATCAAAGCATAAAATTCATTTGACCATAAACAATACGGTGGGGTCCTTTGGCTGAAGGCTCTGTTGATATCTCTCTCGCAACAGCTGAAGAGATTTTAAGCTATGCTGAGGAGGAGTTTCAAAAAGCTCTCAAAACAGGGGACATGCTCCTCTACAGGAACGCTGTCGACAAAGCCTTCCTATCTATGGTTATTGCCGTGAACTCCTACATTAACCGTAGACTGGGCGTGATCCCTAGATCTCACGGTGAGCGCAGATCGTTGCTGAGGAAAATGAATAGAGAGGACCTTAGAGCCATGTACAGCGACGTCATGAAGAC
>JAHLWW010000171.1 GCA_019057715.1 Candidatus Jordarchaeum sp. JNZ_1113 | reverse complement strand
TGAAAGCTAGCAAACGGAAATATGCTGCTGAACCCGGCACCATCCACTATACTACCTAAGATGCGCAACCGCGCCCTCCCTTTCAACCAGTTTAAAGTGCAATCGACTTGGTTCCAGTTCTCAGCTAGAATTACTAATTATGCAGAACCTGCCTCTCGACGGATTATGGTAAAGGGTTAAATTTTATGAGTAATTTAAGTCAACTTTTAGTGAAAAGAAAAACTTTTTTAAACAACCAAACAAAGCAACTATTACACTAGTTCCTCTACGTAGACGCGTAAATCTGGAATAATGTGTAACGGCCACAGTTAATGTGACGTGAAAAACCACGGATTTATGGAACTGGAGGGTTTTATGATGGCGAAAAACTTTTTCAAGTCATCATCCTCTTCGTCTCAAAGTTCTCCTCGTAGCGAAGGAAGCCTCAACGATGACCCCGATACTCCTCTCACTGGGGGGTTAAGCGAGGAGCCAAAGCTTTACCGTCTTCCCAAATACTACGATATTGCATTTTCGCGCGATGTGTCGAGGGAAATAGACTTCTACATTAAGTGCTTCAAAAGGTATTGCGGGTTTGAAGTTAAGAGGATCCTTGAGCCAGCTTGTGGCAGTGGCGTCTTCCTGCTAGCGTTTCCAAGGTACGGGTACCAAGTAGTCGGGTACGACATTAGTCCCGAGATGGTTGAGTACGCTAACGAGAAGATAAGGAGAGCAGGCTTACAGAGCATGGCGAAGGCTGTGGTGGGTGACATGGCTAACATGAAGTTCAGCGAGAAGTTTGACGCTGCAATAATCGCCATAAATAGTCTCGGATACCTTCAGACAGACGATAAATTACTAAGCCACTTCAAGTGCATGTCCGAATCCCTCGTCGATGGCGGACTCTACATAGTGGAGTTGTCATGCGCCTGCCAGAACATTGAAAACGAAAGGAGGCCGGATGAAACATGGGTTGCGGAAGAGGGCAGTGTCAAAGTGGAGGCCACGTGGAGACCTTACCGCTACGACACGACGAAAAAACTTCGCTACGTCAACTTCAAAATGAAGGTTCAAGACAGCGGCAGGGTGTTTGAGCTCGAAGAGGAACACGTACTCAGACTATGGTACTACGATGACCTGAAAAAACTGGCTGAAGAGAGTGGATTCTCGATAAAGGCAATATACACCCAGGAGTTTCAGCCGGTTCCCCTAGACTCCAAAATAACAGGCGAACTCGGCGCCCTCTACTTCGTCCTAGCAAACAAAGTCTAAAAGTGGAAAGAAAGCCGATGGCGTAAGTAAACCAACCACATTTCACAGCGTTTTCAGAAACATTCAGCCCTCATAAAGGCTATAAGCATACTCGGCTATTTCGCGTACCTCATCATCTTCATCGTTCAAGAGTTTTGAAAGCTTGCGTAGGGCACCCGGGTGCCTATGCCCCTTTTCCGCGTACCTGGCTACCGCGTAAACAGCCCCCCTCCGCACCTCAACGTTCCAATCTTCCAGCAGCCTGACAAGCGTATCTAAAGCTTCCGGGCGCGCATGTCCCCTCCTAGCATACTCGCCGAGGGCCAACGCGGCGCTTCTCCGCACCTCCTCCATTTCATCATCCAGAAGCTTAACAAGTCTCTTTACAGCGTCGGGATGAGTTAATCCTCTCTCAGCATAAACAGCTAGGGCATACGCCGCCACGTCACGCACCTCTTCTCTCTCATCGTCCAGTAGCTTAGCAAGCTTTTTTAAGGCATCCGGATTTATGAGCCCGCCCCGAGCATACGTGGAAATAGCCCACGCCGCGTTAAGACGAACCTCATCGTAATCGTCGTCCAGCAAATTCACAAGCTTATTCACAGCATCCGGGCTTACAAGTTCCCTCTCAGCGTACTTAATAAGGGCCCACGCCGCTCTCTCGCGAACACCCCTACTCTCATCTTCAAGTAGCCCAACAAGTTTCTCCGTCACTTCAGACGCCACTAGTCCTCTCTCAGCGTAACTTCCAAGGGTCCACGCCGCCATGCTACGCGCCTCCTCATCCTCCTCCCCAAGTAACCTGACCAGCTTCCTCGGCGCTTTAGCGTCCACCAGCCCCCTCAAAGCGTAAGTCGCAACAGCAAACAACGCGCTCACACGCACCCCTTCACTTTTGTCCTCCAAGAGGCCCACAAGTTTTTTCGTCACGTCAGGTTTAACTATGCCTTTCTCAGCATACCTGCCGAGGACATAAGCAGCGGCATCACGCACCCTTACATTCCTATTATCCAAGAGTTTAACGAGCCTCTCCAGTACCTCTGCGTCCACAACCCCTCTCTCAGCATATCTAGCCACAGCGTACACTACGACCAAGCGCACCTCTTCGTCCTCGTCATCAAGCAGCCTTACGAGTCTTCTTAGAGCCTCACCGCTAGTAACTCCACCCTCAGCCATCTCGGCAAGCCTAAGAGCCGCCCACCTCCGCCTACCGGCATCCTCACTAAACAAGCCCTCTAAAACATCATCAAAGCTTCCCAATTTTTCTTTCCTCCCTTTCAATCAAAAAATCCCCCCATATAATACCTTCCTCCATTGCAAATCACAATCAGCGTCGCCCCTAAAAATATCACGAAGCTTTAACTTAAACGATTCCCTCAGAGCGAACATTGAATGATCCTGCTCCATTACTCCAGCGCAAAAACGAGGAAACCCTTGCCGCCTCTCGGAGAGATTACCGAAAAACCGGTTTAACTTGGTCAGTAGCACCCTCCTTCATACTACGTAGACTGCTCCCTCTAACGGTCATTTTTTCTTGGAGCTTGTTCCCCTTTCTCCCTACTCACTCCATGGTGAGGTTTTCCATAACTCTTCCATAATACTCGTCCATCATGGTTGCTTGAGCACTTGCACCCGTAGCCCCTAAAACCGAAATTCTCTCAAAATCTTAAAAAACCCCTCATTTCAACGGAAAAAGTACTTAACGAAAACACCCATCCGAGGAAAAAATATTTATATAACTTCTCTAGATTTTTTAGCTCAACAAATCTTTGGAAGGAAATGAAATTCGCGAGGAAGACTTATAGCATTTCTGCTTCTAGCAGTGTTCATCATACCAATCTTAATTGCACCATTGTCCGCATCCTTTCTGGTAAGCATTGGAAACCCCTCAATGCCGCTAACAGTTAACACAGAAAGCTTTCAAACTCTAAATCAGCTGAACACTTTCCTAACGCAAGCAGTCCAAAAAAGCACTCCTGACCCCGACTCCATCAAACAACAAACAATAAACATCAAGGCCGTTACTGTATACAATGTCTATATTTCCTGGAGTGAAAGTGTGGACAGGGATGGAGACGGCTACTACAGCGTAATTCGCCTTTACTGGGACGTCGACACGACTAGGAGCTCTGATTACGTTAGAGTCATAGTAAGATACAGAACAGACGACGGATCCACAGGCGCCATCTACAGCGACTGGTACTATACCTATGGTAGCTCATCAGACTATCACTACATGGACCTAATTGCTAGTGATAGGTTAACTGTTAGTTTTCGCTTAGACGTAGAAACATCATCCGGTGACTCATACACAGGATATTACGGAATGTTCGGTCTATCAAACATACACATGGAAAGCGAAGAACAAGACAACCCACAAAATCCACTGGTCACTTTGGTAATCTTCCTCTTCTTCAATATGTATAATCAGCAGCGCTCATCGATGACGCTTTTGATCATAGTTGGAGTTGTAGTGGCGGTTGTTGTAGTGGTGGTTGTCGCCGTTATCCTTGCCACGAGGGAACCTAAGGCTCCATTACCTCCAAGTATTCCGCCTTATTCAGGGCCGTCATCACCAATTCCGCCTCCTCCAAGTCCTCCTGGTGAACCTGAGTCGTCATCGTTTTCTTACGATTCGAAGGAAACCGATGCAAGTAAAACTATTACCTGTCCTAAATGCGGGTACGTGAACGCGTCATATTCAAATTATTGCATAAAGTGTGGCAGCATACTTCCTAAAGAGTAACTGAAAGCAACCATCTTTTTTGTTTTATTCGTGACACGTTGTTTATTTTTTTAATTGATGAACGATTTTAACTTTATTGATTTATTTGGTGAAAAGTGCAAGCGTAACTAACCTATAATAAAATTACTTTGCCGACTTGATTGCGCTCATTTTAATTTTAAAATGGGAAATGAGGTCTGATCAGTTGTTCTATTTTTCTTATGCTATTTTTCCCTTTCTTTACGTGAGCTTCTTCGTTACAAGCTCAACTTCCTTTTCGGTGGCTATGCCGGCCAGATTTTCGAAAAATTATGAAGTACATTGTATGCCCTACTTTTTGTCTCCTCTGTTC
>JAHLWW010000170.1 GCA_019057715.1 Candidatus Jordarchaeum sp. JNZ_1113 | reverse complement strand
GTCGCTGCATGGAATATAGCTATGAAGCTCTTGATGTGCCGTCCTTTACCGTTGGCGGCGAAAGCCACCGATGAACTTAAAGAGGTGGAACGGATAGTTATAAAAAGTTAACTATCCGACAACGGTGAGGCATGAAAGCTACTTTTTTATTTTAAAGACTGGGATTAATTTTAAAGACTGGATTAAATGTCTTTAGGGTTGATTACTTTGCTTCACAAGATGGGTTTGGACGTTAAAAGGGCGCTTGAAAAAGTTGGCCTGACGGGGTATGAAGCGGAGGTTTATCTTACTCTGGTGATGGAGGGAGCACTTACGGCTAGGGAGGCTAGCAGAAGGAGCGGCGTTCCCTACTCGAGGATTTATGATGTTTTAGAGGTGTTGGAAGAGAAGGGGTGGGTTCAGGTTCGTGGAGGAAGGCCCAAGCTTTACGCTGCTAGGCCGCCTTCTGAGGCTATGAGATTTGTTAAGCTTAGGTTTCAGAGGGAAATGGAGGAGAACGAGAAGAAGGTTGTGGAGTTTTTACAGCCGATTTATGAGAGAAGTGAAGGGGCGGAGCAGCCTAATGTTTGGCTTATTCATGGAGAGCGCAACATACTGGATAAGTTCCGTGAAATGGTTGGAAGCGCTAGAAAAGAATTACTTATTGCTCTTCCCTTTATTGGCGGAGAGGTTTTTGAGCTGGTTAAAGACGAGCTTACACGTCTGGATTCAAAGGAAGTTAACGTGAAGTTCATGGCTTCCGCCGTGGATGAAGGGGTAGTTGAGGCGCTCACGCGTATTTTTGGAAGGGAATGTATTACCGTGAGGGACATTATGTATGGTGGAGGGATCATAGTGGATGGGAGAGAAGCCATGATCATCCTCTTGACGCAAGCAGAGGGGGGCTTTAAGTTTTCTATGGGTATCTGGTCTGATCATATAGGCTTGGCGATGATAGCAACCAGCTACTTTAACTTCCTTTGGGAAACCTCTAAAAGGTAATTCATGCTAAATGAGGGAAGAAGAAGTGGAGAGGGAGCTGGCATGTTCAAGAAGCCATTAATCGGCAGGTACCTATCATATCACAGGCACAGAAATCCTAACCCGTTGGTCGTAAAGTTTAGAGAGGTTTTCTATAGAGTAGTTGGGCATCCTTACCTTCTAGACGTTGTGAGAGCTGGTAGAGTATTGCCTAACTTGGACTTGAAGCCGGGTGTTACCGTTCTTGATGTTGGTTGCGGATGGGCTGTTTGGAGTTTGGCGCTTATGACTGAGGGGGCTAGAGTCGTCGCTCTCGACATTCCTAATGAGGACTTCTGGGAGGGGTGTAAGTCCGCGAGGATAAATAGGATTCCGATCGACTTCGTTCTTGGAGACGGCCAGAGGCTTCCCTTCAGAGATAACAGTTTCAACTTGGTGATAGGTTTAGATGTTTTTGAACACATACCGGACGATGCAAAGACGGTGAAGGAGATAAAGCGCGTGTTGACTCGGGGAGGAAGCTTGGTTGGAACCGTTCCCACATGTGAGGGGGCAAGGTTCTTAATGCGGGGGGAGGGAGAAAGCAGGATGACGAAGGACGACTTGCATCTTGGTCATCATAGGAGGTATAATCGTAGCATGGTGAGAAAGCTGGCAGCGGAGGCAGGAATGAAGCTTGAAAGGTTGGGGTACTATAACCAGTTTTTCAGTGAGTTCGCTGAAGAGGTTAGGGAGATACTCCGCAGGTTCAAGGTGCCAGATTACTTAATGTTTCCTTTCCTGTTTCCACTCGCAAAGATTGACCTAATTTTAGTCGCAGAACACATTCAAGGGACAGGGTGCTACTTTAAGATGTCTAAGGTGTAATCCTGTTTATTAGTCGGGGAAAGAGGCAGGCTTCCCGTATATGTGGAAGCTTAAGGATCCATTCCACTGTTCGTTCAACGCCTAGTCCGAAGCCGCCGTGGGGGACTGACCCATACTTTCTCAGGTCAAGATACCAGCGGTAGTCTTCGATGTTCGCATTGATCTCCTTCAGCCTTAGAAGAAGTATTTCGTGATCGTCTTCGCGCATTCCTCCCCCTATTATCTCCCCTACGTGTGGAACGAGTAAATCCATCGACAGTGTTATGTCTCCGTTTTTTCTCTTAAAGTAGAAAGCCTTCTGGCTTGCTGGGAACTCTGTTAGGAAAAGTGGCTCCCCAAGCTGATCCACCAACCTTCTCTCCATGGATTCATCTATTTCGTCTCCTTCTTTTATTAGAACACCTTCGTCCTTCAATTTTTGGACTGCTTCTCTGTACGTGAGGCGTTTAAACGGTTTTTTAGGAACGTTTAAGTCGTCGACTTCCAGCTTTTTGAGAATCCATTCATCTTCCTCAAGGGTCCTTTGAACTAGGTGGATTACCAGGTCTTCCGTAAAGTCTATTAGTTCGTCAAAATTTATAAATGCAAGTTCTACCTCTGCGTGGGTATACTCGGTTAGGTGGCGCCGCGTCCTTGACTTCTCAGCTCTAAATGATTTCTGGATACAATAGACGTTTCCTAACGCTGGTAGTGCAGCCTCCAAGTAAAGTTGGGAGGACTGAGTGAGGTAAGCTATTTCATCGAAGTATTTTATGGAGAAAAGTGTGGCGCCACCTTCACATGCAGCACGAGTTATTAGTGGGGGGACAACTTCAACGAGCCCCCTCTCCTCGCAGAACTCCCTGAAGTACTTTAACACCTTAGCGACATACTTCAGAATGGAAGACGTTTTTTCTCCTCTGATGACGAGATGCCTTTTATTGAGGAGAACGTCTGGTGAGGAGTTCGGCTGATACTCTTCTTCTATAGTTGGACTTGAGGGTGAAATCACTTCCACATGTCTAGCCCTGACCTCATACCCGTAAGGCGACCTTTCATCTCTGACTACTTCACCTATTACGCGTATTGCCGCTTCCCTATGAACTTCTATGAGGTTATCGTAACCAGAAATTCCTTGCCTTGCAACCACTTGAGTGAATCCTGTCCCGTCCCTTAGTGTTATGAAGAGAAGGTTCTTGCCGTGCTGCCTCACTAAGTGAACCCAGCCTTTGACTTCCACGTTCCCCCCAACGTGAAGACCCAGATCTTTAATGCGACATGCTTTAGCTTCCACGACCACTCACCCCTATTTTAAATTCTGAACAGAGAAGAAGCGTTCCTCCCCGAAATGAGCTCGATTACTCTTCGGTCAATGTTCTTTACACGTAAAAACTGCACTGCTTTAGGCAGGGAGAAAAGGTCTGAGGAATCACGGCCCAAATCAGTATTAAGAAGGAATTTTTCAGGGCTACTCATGACGTACTTTCCAACTATTTCAAGTAGATTTTCTGGGTTAAGCTTACCACACTGAACTGTCAGACCCACATAGACATCTAAATCCGCGACAAGGTCAATGTTTTCAAAGTTGACGTGGTCTATTACAACGTTAAAGTAATCAATTTCTCTCAGCACATCAATAATTTTGGCTGTGATTGCCCTTTTTTCTTTTCTCGGCGTATGGATGATCGCTGGTAGGTCTTCCTCTTTAGACAGTTTAAGTTGATTTCTGAGAACTTCCAGTTCTGCATTGGTCGCCAATTCAAGGCCCACCTCGCCGACGGCGACGCAGCCTTCAACTGCTTTCTTCATGTACTCGAACACAGATTGCACATCTGGAGGAATACACCTTGGATGAATACCGATAGCGGGATGAACTCTGACAAATGATCCGCTAAGCCTCAATGGCTCGGCTTCAATAATGTGCCTGAAATGATCTATTAACGTCGCCGGACTGGATGGAACAACAGGGTAGAATGCAACGGAAACAGCATCAGTTAACCCAGCGAAGCCTAATGTTTCGAAGTCCTCAAGTGACCTAAAAACAGAATGAACATGAGAATCGATCATAAACACCAAAATGGTTACCTCCCTGAAAAGAAAGAAGAAAGAGAGAAGATTTAAAGATAAAGCTCCAGTTGTTAATTGGAAGCGTATGACAAATCATGATTTTTAATTCGACGTTTATCGTAAACCGTCATTTTTCGAACAAAAATATTTAAAAGTCATAGCAGCGCCCTCAAGAAGCTGAAAAAAATTGGAGGGTAATGAATGAAGCTGGGTGGCATAATTGTCCTTATAGGCGGTCTGCTGGGACTGATAACACCCTTGCTAGGAGCGCAGATGATGGCGCAACTAACAGGTGGCGCCGGCGCGATGGGCTTGGTTCTCTTGATCATCGGCTTGCTAGTGTTAATCTTCGGCATCATGATGACCATGGGGAAAATGGTCAAGATCAACACTATTTTAGCTCTAATTCTAGGGATCATTGAGCTACTGCTAGCAGTAGTACTGATGTC
>JAHLWW010000169.1 GCA_019057715.1 Candidatus Jordarchaeum sp. JNZ_1113 | reverse complement strand
GTCAGCCGCAGGCATCTGAATGAATTTTATACCCGTTTTTCGCGCAAGTTCTAATCCTTCTTCCTCTAATTGTGCGAGGAGTCTTGTTGACTCAGATGTCCAAAAGTCCACGTATTGATCAAATACGCGCTGGACCTCAGGAGGTAGTTTTTTCCAAGCTGTCATATTGATCGCACGCGAGGGATAAACACCACGGTATTGTTGGAAATTGATTGTTGCGAATTTTATTACATCTACCAACTTGAAAGCTTGGTAGTCACCGCCTCCGAGGATAACGCCGTCAATTATACCTTTCCCCAGCGCCTCATAAGCTTCTGCGACGGGCATAGACACTGGTTCCACCCCAAGGTTTTTCATAGTCTTTACCATGACGTCTCCAGTTATCCTTATCCTAAGCCCCTTGAGATCCGAAAGGGAAGTTACAGGTTTTTTTGTGGTCATAAGATGCATAGGGTAATTCGCACAGAGCGCCAGAATCTTCACTCCTTCGAATTCTTTTCTGAGCTGCTCAAACTTGTTGAAAACCTCCCAATAGGCTCGGATATTTTTTGTAGGCTCGCCGCCAAAAAAGAAGTCAACGAGGATTTTGCTTATTGTGAACCCCGTTCTTTCATACATAGGCGTGATAAAAGCTATATCTGCTACTCCTGCGATAAGTTCTTTTGTAGCTTCCCTAGACGAGATTAAGGTCCCAGCCCAATAAGGTTTAATTTTCACTGCCCCTTTCGTCTCCTTTTCTATAGCTTTGATCCACTCTTGGTCTGCTATAGAGTAAGGATGGTTTGGAGCATAAGGAGTTGCATATCTCAGTTCGATGACCCCGCCTTGGGCGTGTGCCCTTTTGAATCCTAGCAGCGCTATACAACTAAAAGCCATTGTTAGCGCAAAAAATACTTTAACTAGCTTCATGTTTGAGACCTCCTATCTTCAATTTTTATCCTTTTCCTGATTATTTTTAACCCCCTACGTATGCTTGGAGGCCGAAGGATTCGAATATAGCCTTTATTTCTAAAATCTGCTCCTCCGGCGGCTCGCTTATTGTGGAAGTGTTTTCCCTTTCCAACCGTTCGTACTTAACTTCACCTAACCTGTGATAGGGTAATAGGTTTACGCGTTCTACACGGTCTTTTAAGACTTTCGTCAAAAAACTAGCGGTTGCGCGGATATTTTCGATATCGTCATTGTAACCCGGGATTATTGGGATTCTAGCCCAAATGGGCGTTGAGAACTCTGAAGTGATCCTCCTGACGTTTTCAAGGATCAACTCGTTTGAGACGCCAGTAAAAACGCGGTGTTTTTCCGGATCCATACACTTGAAGTCGTAAAGGATAAGGTCAGTGTACTTCAGCACTTCTTTTAACGTATCCCAGGATGCAAACCCACTGGTGTCCAGTGTTGTGTGTATACCGTCTAATTTGCATCGTTCCAAAAGTTTTTGAACGAAGATAGGCTGCATTAACGGTTCACCCCCTGAGAGTGTAACCCCCCCACCACTCCTTTCGTAAAAAATCCGATCTTTTTTTACGACTTCTACTACCTCCTCCACTGACACCTCTTTTCCCACAATCTGCCTTGCTTCGTTGGGGCACACTTCCACGCATTTGCCACATCCAATGCACAATTTCCGATCCGTTCGTGCAACACTATCGGTAATCGTTATGGCTTTCTTTTCGCAAGTTTCCACACACCTTCCACATCCAGTACACCTTTCTTTGTTGAAAAAGAGCTCGTTTTTTGGGGATATTCCCTCAGGATTTTGACACCAGAGGCATCTCAAAGGACAACCCTTGAGGAATACGGTTGTCCGGATTCCAGGCCCATCGTGTATAGAATATCGTTGGATGTTGAAGATCCTACCTCTCATTTTGCATTCCTCCTCGTAAGTTACAAGCTTCCAAACTCAGTTCTTCGTATTATTTCATCCTGCACGGCCTTACTAAGTTGTGTAAAGTAGGCACTGTAACCCGCTACCCTTACGATTAAATTTGCATGTTTTTCAGGATAGCGTTGAGCTTCACGCAATGTTTCACTGTCAATAACGTTAAACTGTACATGCTTGCCGCCAAACTCAAAATATGTTCGTATTAGCACTGCCAACTTTTTTAAGTCCTGCTCTGTCTTTAGCGCGTTAGGATGAAACTTCATATTCAACAACGTGCAGAGATATGGAGTTTGATCTATCTTAATAGCACTTTTGATAAGTGCAGTTGGACCGTTTAAATCAGTACCCTGTTGAGCGGAATGAGTTCCATCTGCTGTTACCTCACCTGCAAATCTTCCGTCAGGTGTGGCACCTGTTATACTACCAGCAGCCCACATTGAGGTGATTGAAATGCCTGCGGGCAAAACTTTTCCGCCAAAGATAAAATCGTATTTTTGTGCTAACTCCCCGTGCATCTTATAAAGCTCCGAAGCAATGCTATCAACATAATCGTCATCGTTACCATACTTAGGAGCGCGTAGAAACAGGGTTCTAATATCTTCATAGCCTTCCCAATTCTTCTTCAGTGCTTCCTTTAACTCCTTTAGCGTTACTTTTTTATCTTCGAACACTATTTTTTTAATCGCCGCTAGGGAGTTTGCTACGTTTATCAGTCCCACAGGATACACAACGGCTGCCATTCCGTAGGGCAGTGGGAACTTATAGAAGGTCCGTCCTAGATTGAGATTACCTTCCAACATTGAGGCTTCCAATAAATGATGCCAAAGTTCTGCCCACGCCCAACATGTTATGTTTATGCACTCGACCCACATGGCCATACAATAGTCGTAGTAAAGCTTGAACATACGAAAGAAATGCTCAAAGTCCATGAGATCTTCTACGTTAAATTCGAAAGGACTTAGTTTGATCCCGGTCCGCGGATCAACACCGTTATTAAGGAACAGCTCGAGCACTTTTATTGATGAGAAAAACGTAGCACTAACTCTATGTACCAATCCCGGAATAGCTACGTCCAAGCAACCTCCTAAGCAATAGTCGTTAGCTAGCTCCTGTGGAACGCCATTGAGGCGTAAAGTCTGAATGTAAGATTCATCTCCTACAAAAGCAGGCATACCAATGCCCAAACGCACCGTTTCAAGTGCATAGGTGATGAGTTCTTCAGGACTCTCCTTATGTACTCGCAAGGTTACAGTATGATGGGGGGTTTGGGTCAGCTTTATCGCTTCTAAGACCAAGAACGTCAATTCGTTTGTAGCATCCTTGCCATCAGGCGTAAGACCTCCAATCACCATGTTATGCCATTTCGCAAAACCAGAAAACTGTTTTCTTTTCTCCCTTGTTATGAACGATGCAAAAAGTTCCATATCTTTGATGCGAAGTTCGCAAAGCAAAGCTAATACCTCTTCGTCGGAAATTTCACCTCTTTCTTTGTCTTGCTTATAGTACGGGTACAGTAATTGATCAAATCTTCCCATTCCCATAACGTTGCTTGGATTATGCATCAGATACCAAAACCAATAAGCTTGTATCGCCTCCCTAAAGTTCCGAGGGGGATTTCCAGGAACCCAATCACAGATTTCCGCTATCCTATATAATTCTTCTTTGCGGCTTTGGTCACTTTCACGAAGAGCCATCTCTCGTGCTAGTTTTGCGTATCTTGCTGCATACTTTATAACGCTTTGTAAAATGATTATAACTGCCTCTAAAAACAGCTTTTTCTCTATGTCGTTAACGCTAAAACATCTAAGATGCAGCAGTTCCTCTCTTGCCTTATTTATGAAGTACCACAGGCCATATTGAAGTACTTTTTTAAAGTGAGGAACGCTTACGTGAATGGATGAAATAAGATTTAGACCACTGCCATAATGTCCCATCGCATGTACGGAACGCGGCTGCGGAGGTAACCAAATACCCACTTCGAGAAAGTCCCCCAGCCGGTGATCTAACGGAGCAAATCCTCTTGTCGTTAGGGCGTATTTATCCCATTCCCCTGAGTCAGCTATTTCTTTGATCTTTCGCCATTCCTCTTCTTCAAGGGAGAACACTCCCTCACTAACGGCGTTTTTTATCTCTGTCTCGGCCGGGAAACCATAGAAGGGATCGAGCTCGACCCCCCAGGGTTTGGCCGCTCCATGGCCTACTATTTGCTCATACTCGTCGATCCATATCGGTATGTTCAATAACACACTTTCAAAGGCCTTAGCCTGTTTTATAATCTCTGGCAAGCTCTTGTATTTCTGATAAGATTCGTGGATTATAGACAGTTTCTGAGCGCATAGTGGAAACCGCGATTTCTTTATGTTCGCAGTTAACCTTGCTAAGCGCACACGATCCCTGTCTTTTAGGCTTGTCACCCTTTTCAATTCCAGCACGTTCAACATATGAACAAC
>JAHLWW010000168.1 GCA_019057715.1 Candidatus Jordarchaeum sp. JNZ_1113 | reverse complement strand
CCTAGAATACTTTTTCAGTAGCTTCTTTGAAGTTAGAGGCTTAATCTTAGATAACTTTTGTATCCTCTGTCTTTTAACCTCGTAGACTCTGTGGATATGGTAAAGTTTTCTTAAGTCATAGCGCCTAATCTCGCCATCTATGAGTGCCGTTACGTTTGTCAGGTTCACATCAAAGGAAGCCCACTTATCCGCTTTAGGCTCAACGTCCCTCTTAACCGTTATTATCAGTTCCTTCTCCGTTAAGATTAGTCCGCCGATCCTGTTAAAATCGCTTGGAATCCAGCTATACTTTCTTAAGTCAACTTCAAGATAACGTTTATTGGGCTCTATGCTTATCTTCAGTATGCTGTTTCTGAAGCTGAAGAGCGTGCTCTTAATGTAGACTGTTCTTCTGGTTATCTTAGGAGGCTCCTTCGCTTTCCCCCTATTGTAGAGCGTTACCCAGCCCTTAACAAGCCCTATGACAGAGTTTATTGTTGAATCAACGTAGTGTTTGGAGTATTTCCACCTTCGTAGCAATTCATCTCTAAGCCTTTTCCTATCCTCTCCATCGAATTCAAGGCGAGCCTTCTTAGAAATTTTAACATGTGAGAAGATTGCATCTAAAGCCTTCTGCTTAACCTTGAAGCACTCTTCGATTAAATCCCTTGGAGCTTCTACTGGGATCCTGTAGCTCCTAACTGCCTCCATAACCTCTCAACCTCACTCTTAGGATAGCGTAGCTTACCAGTCGGAAGCTTAATCGCTTTAATAATGCCTTTCCTTTGCCACTTCCAAAGCTTTTTAACTGAAACACCGAACTTCTTAGCAACCTCAGAGGGACGTAAGAGCTCTTCTTCCATAAAAGAGCTAATGGAGCTAAAACAAATATTTAAACCCATCTACCCCGAAACTGCTGACTACGGCGTTCCAGTAAATGTGTAATTTCCTGCGTCACGTGTTTTAGACGGATTTTTAGTTTTTTAATGCAACTATTCCGGTTGCAGGAGAAGATGCGTCTTTAGACGAAACTTTTAAAACAAATACGTGTTCCTCGTTTCCACGAGGAACCATGATAATGCTTGTGGAGGGCTAAAATGGTAAAGCCAGCTGCAAAAATAAAGGCAGACATGTTAAAAACAGGAATGGCTTCGTTCAAGAACCTTGAAATGTACATAGGCGAGATCATAGAGGAAGAGGAAGAATGGGAGCCTCAGGGCCCGATGCCATTCCCGAACATACTCACTACTAGAAACTGGGCGCACACTATCCTAAAACGCTACAGGCCTTTCTACGCTCCATTCTGCGATAAATGCTGTCTTTGTACATTTGGGCATTGTGACCTGACCGCCGGTAAGAGGGGGGCTTGCGGAATAAACATTGGTGACCAGCAGGGACGTATCGTTCTCATTGCGTGCCTCATGGGTTGCTCCGCCCACGCAGGGCATGCTAGACACATGCTTGACGAGCTGATCCGTAGGTATGGGCCAGATTACCCGATAAACCTGGGTGATGATATTGCCGTCGAGGCGCCGATAACGAGAACGATGTGCGGCATAAGGCCCAAAACACTTAGAGATTTCATCCCGGTACTCGACTACGTCCAGGAGCAGGTGCTCCACTGCATGTCTGCGACTCACACCGGACAGGAAAGCAACTACCTTGACTTCGAAGCAAAGGCGCTCCACATAGGCCTAATGGACTTTCTAGCGATGGAAGTAGCGGACATAATCCAGATAACGACGCTGGGGTTCCCCAAGGGAGACCCCGAAGCCCCTCTGGTCGAGGTAGGAATGGGCGTGGTGGACTTAGAGAAGCCCGTGATATTGGTTATAGGTCACAACGTTATACCCGCGGTCGGCATAATAGACTACTTGCGGGAGCACGGCTTAGAGGACCAAGTTGAGGTTGCTGGTATATGCTGCACAGCAATAGATCTTACGAGGTATGATGCGAGATACAAGATTGTTGGGACGATAAGCAGGCAGTTAAGGTATGTTAGGTCTGGAGCCCCTGACGTAGTCGTAGTCGACGAGCAGTGCATACGCACCGATAACCTTCTTGAGGCTAGGAAGATTAAGGCTGCGTTCATAGCGACAACCGACAAGAACATTGGAGGTCTGCCAGACAGGACAAACGACCCGGTTGACGCTATAGTTGAGGACTTGGTTAAGGGAGCACTCAGCCAGACGGAAAACGGCGTCTTCATATCTGACCCAGAAAAAGCGGGAGAAGTAGCGGTTAGAGTGGCGATGAAGCTAGCCCCCTTAAGGAAGAAGTACAAGGTTATACCTGACAAGAAGAAGCTCGTTGAGCTTGCATCCAAATGCACTCTCTGCCACACATGCCAGCGGGCTTGCCCCGAGGACTTACCGACTGGATATGCCGTCAAGGCTGCCGCTGATGGAGACTTGAACAAGCTTGCGGACATATATGATGCGTGCGTCTCTTGCAACAGGTGTAGTCAAGTCTGCCCGCAGGGCATACCGGTGCACGACCTCATAGTCAGAGCAGCCGAGAAGCAGATCAAGGAGGACCGCTACAAGATGAGAAGCGGAAGAGGCCCCATAAAGGACACGGAGATCAGGAATGTTGGCTCACCGATAGTGCTTGGCGAGATACCTGGCGTCATAGCTTACGTCGGATGCGCGAATTATCCTAATGGTCACAAGGACCTCGTCGAGATGGCGGAGGAATTCCTGAAGAGAAGGTATATTGTGGTCGCTAGTGGATGCTCAGCTATGGACCTTGGCCGCTACAGGGATGAGGAAGGCTTAACACTTTACGAGAAGTACCCTGGCAATTTCGATGCTGGAGGATTAGTCAACGTCGGCTCTTGCGTAGCAAACTCCCACATAGTTGGAGCAGCAGTAAAGATAGCAAGTATTTTCGCCAGAAGAAATCTGAGAGGAAACTTTGAGGAGATAGCGGACTACATTCTCAACCGTGTGGGGGCTGTTGGCGTTGCCTGGGGCGCCTACTCACAGAAGGCAGCCTCAATAGCTACCGGAGTTAACATGTGGGGCATACCGGTTATAGTTGGGCCACATGGATCCAAGTACAGGCGGCAGTATCTTGGCAGAAGCGACGTCGACGAGGACTGGTACGTCTACAATGCCAGAACGGGAGAGAAGGTTTACGTTGGACCGACGCCTGAGCACCTTATCGTGGTAGCGGAGACTAAGGAGGAATGCATAGTTCTGACCGCGAAGCTCTGCCTCAGACCAAACGACACGACTAAGGGACGACAAATAAAGCTAAGCCACTACATCGACTTAACGAGGAAATACTTGGGCAAGGAGTGGCCGGACGATATAGACAAGTTCATCAGAGTTGAAGGCGACATTCCGATCACGTTCAAAGAGGACTTGCTGCGCGAATTGAAGGATAGAGGCTGGAAGCCCACTGAAATACCTGACCCAACACTACTACCACGACTTGTAAGAGAGAAGAAGTAAACGAAAAAGTGCTTTTCTCTTTCCTTTCTTTTTAAAGTTTTAATGTTGATGAGTGTTTCGTTATTTATGTTTCAATGTTTTGCCGGGTTGAGGAGCGTTCCGCTTCTCTATGCATGTGTACGTCAGCGGCCTAGCGCTTGTTCTTAGCATATTGGCTTTGTGCATCATGTGTTTCGTAACTGAAACCTGGCAGCTCATGCTTTATTACTACATGGTGTTTCGTTTAATTTTTCACTTGAAGTTGTTACTGCTATGTGCTTTTCAGCCTAAATTGTTTAATTGAACTCGTAGCGACTTGGAGGCTCGGAAAAGTATTTTTCTTGATTGTGGTTTAATGTTTGTTGCAGACGATGATAGGTCTGACCCCCCGGACCGTTTATGGAATGAAGAGGATCTTGAGTGTTGAGTCTGCGTTTTTAACTTTTAACTTATTTTGTCGGGTTGGTGGCGAAAGCTAAATTTAGGGGTTTGAGTAGTTTCGTGTTAGGTGGTTTCCATGAAGCTTCTAGTGAGTCCTGTTGACGAGTTTGAGGCCTTGGAGGCTGTCGCTGGAGGAGCAGACATAATAGACGTTAAGAACCCTGCTGAGGGGTCTCTGGGCGCCAATTTTCCGTGGGTGATCAGGAGGGTGCGTGAAGTCGTCCCCAGGGAGGTTGAGGTTAGCGCAACTGTTGGTGATGTTCCCTTTAAGCCCGGTACCGTTGCGCTCGCGGCTTTGGGGGCAGCGGTGAGTGGTGTTAATTATGTGAAGGTTGGCCTTTATGGTGTAAGCAAGTTTGAAGATGCAGTTTATCTTTCGAAGAGCGTTGTGAGAGCTGTTAAGGAGTTCAGTCTGAGGGTTAAGGTTGTTATTGCTGGGTATGCTGATGCGGGAAGAGTTGGTGCTATCGACCCTTTTCTCGTGCCGATAGTGGTTGAG
>JAHLWW010000167.1 GCA_019057715.1 Candidatus Jordarchaeum sp. JNZ_1113 | reverse complement strand
TCCTGAAGGATTTGTATATTGAGCATGCCATCTGGCATGCAGTATAAATGTAATGTGAAGGCAAGCTCGGGTACCTCGCCCTTAAGTCACAATACTTCTCGGACTTTAAGCGCTTAAAGCTTGAGACTCCCCTATCGCAGGCATAGTCTAAGAGCTCGCTTAATATCTGCCTGTAGGCTTGGAATAACTCGGTCTGGCACAAAACCATTCAGCTTGAAGCTCGCCGCTAGTTTAATTGTTTCTAATCGTCTGCTCAACAGCCTCCACAACCCTCCGCTTCTTATTGCTTCTCGCTCCATAGATTCTCCCAGCAAAGCTCGTAACTATGGCTATTAGATCTATAAGCTCTTGTTGTGGCTCCTTAACTTCTTCAGCATCTAAGCACTCTATTCTACAGCCATGAGAATTAAAGAATGCCTCTAAATACTTGAAGCCGAACCTTGTAAGCCTATCCCTATGTTATGAAGACGACCTCCACTTGTTTCTGTGAAACCACTTCAAAAAGCCTCATCAAGCTCTTCCTATTCTTCGTTTAACCCGGAAGCTATGTCCTCAAGAACCACTATATCCTGTAGCCGCTACTCTTGGCATACCTAATGAGCCTTTGCTTCTGTCTCTCCAAATCCTCCCACTGGTCAGCTGCACCCACTCTGTCGTAAATCACAGCCCTTCCCTTCGGAGTCCGCCCTCCAAGAAGCCGCTTTACCTCGCTCTCGGGAAACCTATACTTCCCGCCAGGCGTCTTAATAAGCCTAACCTTACCAGAATAAGCCCACTTCTTAACAGCGACATAGGAAGCCCCGAAAGTCCTCGCAACCTCACCATTAGTGTAGAGCTTCTCAGGCACAAGGTCACCAAAGTTATATGCAAGATAATAAACTTTATATTAGATAGAAACTGTTTATTAACCCCCCTTTGCGAAGATGATTTTTCTCTTGTGGAGTGTTCATGGAGAATATTTTAGCAACCTAGAAACAGTTAATGTTAACTTTAGGGCTTTAAGGTGCGCTAAGGCGCTGAACGCCTGCATTTGAATTCGCTGATGATAAACTACTTCGAGGTCTTTCAGTGTGCGTTTCTGTGCTCGTTCTCAGAAAAACCAAGTAAGTTGAAGGTTAAAAAATTGTAACTATGGTGGGGAATGGTGAAGTGCAGTTGCCAGGTCAGATTTTAGGAACGGCGGAGAAATTCCGTGTTAACTACGAGGAACCTTGCCGTTCAAGAATCTAGGGCCAAAAATGCTATTATTGATTGACGATGCACTTTGCAGTTTATTCCTCACTTTATATCTCAATTTATTTGTATGTCTCAATATTTTGGATGTAACAAAAAGAATGAAAAAAGCACGTGATGGATTTAACCAAAGTCCTCGATGCTTAACGCTTTTGAAGTCAGGCTCGTTCAGCGATTCTTCAGAGAGATTTTAGAGAAAATGTGCTGTCGCGTTTTCTCCGGGTTGCTCGCTTTGGGGTTTTTCTCCCCCGAATATCCCTCCGATTAAAGCTGCGATTATCGCCACGATTACTGTGGCAATAACGCCTAAAACAGCAGAGACTATGCTGGCAATTATTCCGGCGATGAAGCTGGCAAGCCCAGCCATTAAGGCGCCTATCACGTTGCCCATTGCTCCGAGAACTCCACTAACAATGGCGTTAATTACTGCACCCAGAGCGGCGGATAATGCTCCTATCAAGTCGAAGCATAGTGGTAAAGCAGAAGGCGAAATTCCACCTTGGGCGGCTTGAGCTGATGCAGTGCTACTAGGAGCAAGAGCCTGTTGGGTGTCTGCGCTCACAGAGGAGGCTGCCGTGCTGAGTGTTAGGGCGGATGCTAAAAGCAATACGAAAAACATGCACACAATTCTCTTTTGCGCTTCGTGCATAAATTCATCCTCCATCACTCACCGATTTTTTATAAATGGTTTTTGAAAATATATTTTCTCATAAAAACATTCAAATCATGCAGTAGTTAAGCGAAAGATTTAAGCGATGTGTGACGAGAAAGCATTAGTGTCTCTTTTTTATGCGATTTTTGCAAAAAGAAGGTTTTCATTGATGGTGGCCAAGTAGTAGACTCAACATCTTGTTGAAAAATTAAGAACGTAAGAGTTCAGCGAGGATGACTTAACTTTAATTGCTGCCTGGGATGGGGGCGGCTAAAGCGGGAATGCTACACGTAAAGAGTAGGGGGTGCTGCCTATGAATGTGGGGGTATGTTCATCGGAGGCGAGATTGATGTGTTTCGAGTGGCTTCCGTTAACTGAGAGGCGGGTTGAAAAACTTTTTTGTGCGAGAGGTCTGCGAGTTTTTGGTCAAAAATTCCATTTTTCTCTAGTTTTTCATAATGTGTTCATGAATTTGTCTAGTTGTTGCTCGGTGTCTTCCGACTTTATGAATATCGGCACGTTGGTTATTCCTGTTGCGATGTAGCTTGAGAGGAGCCATTCTCCGGGCGTGAATTCCAGTGTCCTTTCGAGGATCTCCCTGTCCACCATGAATGTGTTGCTGATCAGTCCCCTATCGTAGGGTCTCGGGAGAGTGCCGACAAAGTATGTGTGGAGTTGCTGTAGGGCTGAGGTGTTCAGGTGGGCTATGCGCTGCGTTACGAGGCATCCTCCCAACCCGTACTTTCGCCCTTGCCTGAGGAGCCTTTCAACCTCCTCGGAACATGTTTTCTCTACTCCTCTTGCCTTGTCGGGGGCGGGGGCGAACTCCTGCGCTTCATCCCAGACGAAGAGGATATATGGCTTAACGCTGAACTCCCTCTTTCTCCTAGATAGGGCGCTTCTGACGGTGTTTATCGTCAGTTGCTTGATGGTTTCGGGGTCCCCTATCGATAGGCATATGAGTCTTAGGTCGCTCTCGAACAGCTTTTCGGATATTGTTTTCGGGGCGACTCCCCCTGCAACCTCCTCCTCAGCGCTCCTCTCCTTGATCTTCGAGTATATCGTTTTCAGGGAGGAAATCCACCCGTAAAGGTTGCTTCTCTCGTAGATCGAGTAGGTTGACCTGAAGTAGTCCACGTGCTCGTCCAGGTGTTTCACGTACTCCTCGTCTATCTCGTCCTCCTCCACGTAACCTCTAGACGTCATATAGCTGTCCGTGAACATTCTTATCTCGGTGATGGCGTTCACGTAGTTTGGCTTATCAGCGTTCGCGCTCGCTAAGCTATCGAGTGTCTGAAATATGTCTGCGAACGTTGGCGTCTCAACGCTACGCCTCACAAGGTGCGTAACTCTGCCCATAGAAAGGATCCTTCCGAGCCCCTTAAGGACGCGCGGGTCGTTTTCGTACCTTTTCGGCTTAACTATGGAGAGGCTGAACTCCTGAGGCGAGTCGACCATCCGTTCCAATACAACCATGGATGGAATCGATGGGTCCGCTAATAGGTCCATGAGGAGGAAGGGATACTCGCAGGATATATCAAAGACTATGACCTTCGTGTCCCGAGTGTGGCGCATTATCTTCCTTATAAGAGTCGCGAGCAGGTTGCTCTTCCCGCCTCCAGTAAAGGCGAATATGCCAAAGTGGTACCGGACAAGGGACTCATAGTCGACGTATATGGGGATTTCCTCGCCTGCGGACTCGAACATCTTCAGGCTCCCAACGTGCCCTCCTTCCCCCTGAACCTTATCTGCAACGCCTCGGTTATACATGCTCTTTATCATTTCCCTGTTAAGGACATAGACCTGCTCGCCAACTACAGGATAGGAAAAGCCTCGAACATATTCTGCAGACTCGCCCGAGACCACGAGGTCGTAGTTCACAGGTATCGCTGAAATGTATATAGCCATGGTCGCCTTATCCTCAGTCTCCCAGTCCTGGACTGTTTGCTCTATAACCTCGAACTGCATGGGGAAATATTGGTGCTCCTTAACACCCATGAGGCCGAAGTGCTCAGGCCAGAAGCGGGACAGCTCCATGAGGGTGTAGCGCTCCACTCCTCCCCCACTCTTAAAGTTCCTGACTGCGAGAAGCATGCCGACGTCGAGAAGCCTCAGCAGCTCCCTATCGTACTCGACGAGCACCGTGCAGGCGTATGGAGCAGACGTGCCAAGCCGCTCGTCCGACGCAGCTCTAGCAGGCTCAACCTTGCTCAGCCTAGCTCTGAAGCGCCCATCAAAATCAGTGAAAAAGAGACTCCTCCGGTCACTCAACCCGCTCAACGGTCACACCCAACTAAACTTAGAAAAAGAAAAATAAAAACTTAGACCCAAAAAGGGAGTGCCAACCTTTCTTTCTCAGGGAAGGAGAGGAAATTCTGCATCCCCACTCTGTGACCTATTATTCTTGGTTTAGGAGGGGACATGAGTGGCGCTTTGAGGCTGCGCTGCTCCATTGTTGTCGCCTAGTAGAGGTTCTGCTTCGGTGAGGGTTTGCATCAGTTCCTGAATAGATAACTTTAT
>JAHLWW010000166.1 GCA_019057715.1 Candidatus Jordarchaeum sp. JNZ_1113 | reverse complement strand
TCTCACGTTCTTCCATTATTTAACTTCTTTTTTTATAAAAAGAATCTCATTTACATATTTTTTTAAAATATCATTCAATACAACGAAGCCATTTTAAAGCATGCTCAGTTTAACATACTGCCACCACTTTAATCTTTAAAAGTCTTTAATAACTTTATTTTTTCTCCATGACTTGAAACATTTAGAGTAGGTCTGCTGTTGAGAGGAGGATATTTTGGGCTTCCTGTCCAGAGAGAAAAAGCGGCTTTCTACAGTTAAAATTAGGAGGGCGCTTGTTGATGGTTTACTTGAAGTTTCAAGGGAAGTCCATCCTAGAGAATTTATCGGTTTACTGAGAGCAGAGAGGGGAGTTATATCCGAGGTAATTATACCCCCATTCAGCATTTATGGTCTGGGTGAATCGTCGTTTTCGCCATATGATCTCCCGATAGACCCCTCATTGGTTGGCAGCGTCCACAGCCATCCATCAGGAGACCCGCGCCCATCAAAACAAGACGTGAACGTAGCATTCAGTTTTGGATTCGTACACCTTATAATCACATATCCCTACTCCTGCCATGAGAACATATACGCCTATGACAAAGAGGGAAAACCACTAAAACTCATAATAATCGAATAAGTCACCAAAGCCTAAAAATCGGATCCAACCAGTTTTGTATGCTGCTTTATGGATGTTCATGGAACTTTGTTCCTACGAGAAATTAAAAGCATCATTTAGGTAGCCTATATGCGGAGGACTTAACAGGCCAACAGCACATGTTTAAAGAAAAAACTTTTTCTAAATAGAAGCCGTCTGGTGGCTACTTTTAGCACTGATGGGGCATCGATGCGCTGCCTTTAACTATCGGCGGCAAAAGCCTCAAAAACAAAATGGAAGGGAATGGATGAACTATGAATTCACAGCTAAAAGTCGTTAAGTGATTAAAAAAGCATGTGGGCAAATCAAAGGAGAAGAGAAAATAAAATAAAAATAAAATGTAGCTGTTCGTTTCTTGAATTTCATTAGCGCTTTAATGATTTTCGCCGTTCGCTTTAACTAATTTTAAATTCCAAGTTTTTCGTTGTTAGTCTTCGGAAAGGAATAATTTTTAGTCTAAATTGTGTCGCGTTTTTGGGTGTGCTTCATTTTTTGAAACTGTTTCTGTTTTTAATAGTGGAAAAAATTAAAATTGACTAGGTGAATTGTAGGTAACGATGTTCGTTGCTGAAAGGCGGTAAGCTTTATATTTGTCTTAGGTTTGTCTCTTAGCAAAGGGCTAAAGGAGGACGAAGCCGTTTGGTGACGGTTTACGATGTTCCAGCATGGGACTTGATAAAGGAGACCGCAAGCATTCTCAAGGAGGAGTACCCCTCCATCTCGCCTCCTCCGGGGTCTCGCTTCTGGAAAACGGGTGTGCACAAGGAACACCAGCCGACGCAGGAAGACTGGTGGTACATAAGATGCGCTGCTATTCTCAGGAAGCTTTACATTTATGGCCCCGTAGGCGTCTCTCGTCTCAGAAGTGCCTACGGCGGAAGGAAGAGGAGAGGCGTTAAGCCAGAGCACTTTACTAAGGGAAGCGGCGCCATTATCCGCAGGGCTCTTCAGCAGTTAGAGGCTGCGGGACTAGTGGAGAAGACTGAGAATAGGGGCAGACGTATAACTAGTGAAGGCCGCTCTCTGCTCGACAGGATCGCTTACAAGGTGAGTTTAAGGTTAAAGAAGGAAATGCCCGAAATCAAAAGTTACCTTTAATATAATCTCTTTCATCTAATTTCATTAGCTGTCTCCTTGTAAAGCCGGGGTGGTTAAGGATGTCCGAGGACGAGCTTGAAGAAATAAGGCGGAGGAGGATGCTTGAAATCCAGAGACAAATCGCTGAGGCACAGAGACAAGAAGAAATAAGAAAGGAGATAGAAGCTCAAAAGCAGGCCGCCCTTAGACAAATACTAACTCCGGAGGCTAGAGAGAGGCTCGCAAACCTCAAGATGGTTAAGCCCAATTTTGCAGAGCAACTTGAAGTTCAACTTATACAGCTCGCTCAGGGCGGGAGGGTTAAGCTGCCGATAACTGACGAGATGCTTAAAAAAATCCTCCTGCAACTTCAAGGAGCAAAACGGGAGACTAAAGTTAAGTTTAGGTGATCCAAATGGCTAAAGTTAAACCCTTACCTAAGAAGTTGAGGCTGGCTAAGGCCGGCAAGCAAAATTCGAGCGTTCCAGCTTGGGTTATCGTTAAGACTGCTGGCCGCGTCAGAACTAATCCCAAGAGGAGGCATTGGAGAAGAAGTAAGTTAAAGCCATGACGGTGAAGAGATATGAGTGAAGATGAAGTTAAAAGTATTGTTAAGCCCGAAGAGACAGAAGTGGAAGAGGAGGCCTCTTTAGAGGAAGAGGAAGCTCCATTAGAGGAAGCCCCATTAGAGGAAGAAGGGGAAACTAGGATATACACGATACCCTTGAAAAAAGCGTATTACGTTCCCCGCTACAAGAGAACCGAGAAGGCTATTAGAATTATAAGAGAATTTATTTTGAGACATATGAAGGCTGAAAGGGTTGTCATATTGCAGCGCTTGAACGAGAAAGTCTGGAGTAGAGGAGATCAGAAGCCGCCGAGAAGGATCAAGGTGAAAGCCGTCAAGGACAAGGAAGGCGTGGTAAAGGTGGACATAGCTTCCGACTAGAAAAAGGGGCGCTGAGCTTGGCTGTTACACGCATAAAGTTTAAGGGTACCTCTAGCATAGGCGTGTTTATAATGGCGACCGACAGCTACGCCATAGTTCCACCCGACACTCCAGGTAAAATTATCCGTGCAATAAGGGAGAACTTGGAGGTTGATGTCGTTAAGAGCTTGATAGGGGAAAGTAGACTAGTGGGAGTATTATCCGCCGGAAATCCGAAGGGCTTACTTGTCCCATACTACACGCTGGACGAGGAACTAGATGCTCTCAAGAAGTACCTAGGAGTGAAGGTCTCCAGAGTCCCAGGAAAAATGACTGCCATAGGTAACTTGGTTTTAGCTAACGAGAAAGCTTGCCTTATAAGTCCCGAGCTGGGAGACGACGCCGCTACAGTTATAGAAGAAACACTGGACGTCACAGTTCAGAGAGGTACAATAGCTGGTTTGCCGATAGTTGGCTCATCGGGCGTAGCCACGAGCAAGGGCGTTGTAGTCCACCCTCAATCAACCTCCAATGAATTAAAAACTCTCGAAAAGCTTTTTGGCATTTCTGTCGATGTAGGAACTGTTAATGGCGGCATGCCATACGTCAGAATTGGTTTGGTTGCTAACACTGTTGGAGCGTTAGTCGGTGAGGATACTACCGGGCCCGAAATTCAAAATCTAATAAATATTTTGGACATAGGTTAGGGGGTATCCGGCTTGGGTCGAGGTGACGATGTTAAAGTTTTCAGGATTGAGGGCTACTACGCCAAGAAAAGAAAGAAGATTTTTTTCAGTGAGGAGGTGCGTTCTTTAAGTAAAGAGCACGCTTTAGAACTTGTTTACTCGAATATAGGTAGCAGGCATAGAGTTAAGAGGCGTGACGTGATAATTAAGCAGATAAACGTTATTAGTCCAGAGGAAGCTAAAAGCGTGATAGTAAGAACGCTTTCCGGATTGGAGATGTGAAAGAAATGTCAGAAAACGAGCAGAGATTTAGAGCGACTTTAAGTCAGCTTAATGTTTACGAGCAACAAGCCCAGATACTTGAGGAACGACTGGCGCTTTTAAACCAGATGATTGAGGAGACGAGGAGAGCAACTATTGCGCTGGACGAGATCAAAAGCATGGACTTGGAACATGAAGTTCTGGTTTCGCTGGGAGCGGGCGCCTTCCTGAAGGTCAAGGTGGCAGAGAAGGAGAAAGTCATATTTCAGATTGGAGCCGGAGTCGTTGTGGAGAAAAGCATAGATGACGTTAGAGCTAAGCTTAGCGAGAGACAGGGAGAACTACAAAAGGAGTTGCAGGCCACAGCTCAGCAGCTCGACGCTGTTGTCAGGCGGGCTAGGGAGCTGAACAGGCAATTGCAAGAGCTAGCGGTGAAGGTAAGCGAGGAAAGAGGATTAAAGTAGCTGGGGCTTCATAGTAAATAAAAAAGGGGTCCTTTTTGTTCGAGAAGGTCAGGGAAGGAGTCGGGAAGGTAATAGAAAAGGTCACGTTTAAAGAGCTTAGCGAAAAAGAGCTTAATGAACTAGTTTGGGAGCTCCAGCTTGTGCTTATTCAGAACGACGTTTCACTCAAGGTTGCAGAGAAAATCACGCAAAGCTTAAAGGAAAAGCTGGTAGGTGGTAAGGTCAAGAGGTTCAGCGATGTGAAGAGCACGGTTAGGGCTTCTCTCAGGGAGGCGGTGCTTGACGTTCTGAAGAGCGGGGGAAAAATAGACCTTGTCAGGCTCGTGGAGGAAAAGAAGAAAACCGGCGAGCCACTCACAATTGTTTTTTTGGGTGTTAATGGAAC
>JAHLWW010000165.1 GCA_019057715.1 Candidatus Jordarchaeum sp. JNZ_1113 | reverse complement strand
TTTAACTTAAAATTATACTGTAATATTTCATGAGTTACAAAAGGAATAATTTTGGCGTTCATGTACTCGCAGATTTTTAGCAGTAACCCCTTCACCGACTTAAAAAGAAAAAGTTTAAAGAATACTTTCTCTCTTAAAGAATAAGTTAAGCAAGGGAGGGGAGTGTCGTGGAAGACAAGAGATTCAAACCAAGAAAAAGATGGATTACAGATTGGTGGCCAAACAGGTTAAACCTGAAAGTCCTACGGCAGAACAACCCAAATTCGAATCCCTACGGACCTGATTACGATTACATCAAGGAAGTTCAGACTCTTGACGTGAACGCAGTCATAAGCGATTTGAAGAAGTTGATGAGGTCTTCTCAGGATTGGTGGCCGGCAGACTTCGGACATTATGGCCCGCTATTTATCAGGTTAGCATGGCATAGTGCTGGAAGTTACAGGATCCACGACGGCAGAGGCGGTGCGAGAAATGGTAGCATCCGCTTCCCACCAAGGATAAATTGGCCCGACAACATTGGGCTTGATAAGGCTATAAGGCTACTGTGGCCGATAAAGAAAAAATATGGCAGAAAACTTTCATGGGCAGACTTGATCATCTTGTCAGGAACTGTAGCGCTTGAAGATATGGGTGTGAAGATAATCGGTTTTTCTCTAGGTAGAGAGGATATCTATGAGCCGGATGAGAGTCCAGATTGGGGACCCGAGGAGGAGATGCTTACAGGTAAGGAACGCTTTAAAGAGAGAGAGCTTAGAAAACCCTTTGCTGCCACCGAGATGGGTCTTATTTACGTGAATCCAGAAGGTCCGGGAGGAAATCCGGATCCCGTTGAATCCGCTAAAGAAATTAGGCTTGCCTTCTCCAGAATGGGGATGAGCGATGAGGAGACTGTAGCTTTAATTGCTGGCGGGCACGCCTTCGGAAAGTGCCATGGAGCGGGACCCAGTAACTATCTTGGCCAAGACCCAAGCTCCTCACCAATAGAGCAACAAGGCTTAGGATGGAAATACGGTTACAAGAGTGGAAAGGGACCAGATACGTATACTTCAGGATTCGAAGTCATATGGTCACCTACACCGACAAAGTTCGGGATCCAATATCTTCACACAATGTTCAAGTACGAGTGGGAACTCGAAAAAAGTCCTGCAGGCAAATATCAATGGGTCGCCAAAAATGCCCCAGAGATAATCCCCGATGCGCACGACCCCAATAAAAAGCATAAACCCAGGATGCTTACGGCTGACCTAGCTTTAAGGTTTGACCCTGTCTATTCGAAAATAGCAAGAAGGTTCCTTGAAAATCCCAAGGAGTTTGAAAAGGCTTTTGCCACCGCATGGTTCAAGCTCACTCATAGGGACATGGGGCCGAAAGCCTGCTATGTTGGTCCTTACGTTCCAAAGGAAGAGTTTATCTGGCAGGATCCATTGCCTGAGCGGGACTACGAACTAATCGAGGGTGACGATATCGAGGAGTTGAAAAGGAGAATTCTGGCATCCGGATTGAGCATTTCACAGTTAGTATACACAGCCTGGTCTTCAGCATCAACCTATCGCGACTCTGACAGAAGAGGAGGAGCGAACGGAGCGAGGATAAGGCTGTACCCGCTAAACCAGTGGGAAGTGAATCATCCAGATGACCTCAAGAAAATCATTTCAGTATATGAAAAGATCCAACGTGGCTTCAACGAGGAACACCAAAAGCAGGGTAGTAACAAGAAGGTTTCAATTGCAGACTTGATCGTCCTTGGAGGATGCGCCGCCATAGAGGCCGCTGCTAAAAAAGCAGGGTTTAACGTAAAGGTGCCCTTCACACCCGGGAGAGTAGACGCAACACAAGAGCAAGTCGAAGTAGAGTTCTACAAGGAAATAGAACCATTTGCTGATGGCTTCAGAAACTACTTCAAGCATCCAGAAATGATCAATGAAGAAGATGTTTATACTACTCCTGAATATTTCCTCGTAGACAAAGCACAACTCTTGAAACTTACAGTTCCAGAGTTAGTAGTCCTCATCGGTGGATTAAGAGTTCTCGGAGCCACTTACAAATATGAGAAGCATGGAGTTCTCACAGATACCCCAGAAGTTTTGACGAACGACTTCTTCGTAAACCTGCTAGACATGGAAGTCGAATGGAAGCAAGCAGATGACCACCGATACTTATTCAAAGGATATTACAGAAAGAGTGGAGAAGCAAAGTGGAGTGCAACGAGGGTGGACCTCATCTTTGGGCATCACGACGAACTGCGAAGTATCGCAGAGGTTTACGCCTGTGACGACGCAAAGGAGAAGTTTATTCACGACTTCATCGCAGCTTGGAACAAAGTCATGAACCTGGACCGCTTCAACCTGAAAAAATAATCAAAGCTTTTACTTCGCCGCTTCTCCAGGAGCCTCTATCTCCCTTCACCCCACCAATCGGTCCATGCCTTTAACTGGCAACTTCACTTATTCTTCTGCTCCTTGAAATCACTATATAAGTACACGTCGCTGATATAGGTTGATGCGAGTTCTACTCATGCCAATTTGACGTCATTAAGAACACCCTCCCAGTTATCACCATTCCTTTTACATTTGGGCCACCAGCATCTGAAGGCTTATGCAGAAAGAATTTAGAGGTCTGATAACGTTTCTAACGCAAAGAAAATCCACCGGAATACAGAGACCTTGAAACAAGTTAGGGAAAGGAAGTGTGTTCTTCGTCGTTATTTAAGATTCAGCTTTTTCCGCGGAGACCCTGTGTAGTTTATATATGCGTTAACTGAATTTATTCTTTGATGAACGCTGAGGATGTTCTGACTAAGGCCTTGAGCTACTTGAAGAAGTGTAGGTGCGAGGTTGGCTCTTTTAGTGGTGAGGCGGAGCGCGTAGTTGAGCTTTTCAGGAGGAGTTTTGGGGGGAGGCCGAGGATTAAGCCTTACCACATAGACCCTCCGAGCCCGGCCCTATACTCCTACCTGGAAGAAGCCAAGCCCGTCGTTTACGCTGAGCAGAAGTTTGACGGCACCCACATACAGGTCTCGAGTAGCGGTCTGTTCAAGCACGATGGAAACCCGTTGGCAAACGACCAGCTTGGCGGGCTAATATATGTCGCCACAGTGGAGCCGGAGAAGGTTAAAAAGGTTCTCGACATGGCCGAGGAGGGATACGTAGTGGAACTGGAGCTCTTCGGGAGCAAGTACACGCCCATGGGCTTCCACAAGGACTACGGCAAGCCGTTCGACCTAGTGGTCTTTGAGGTCGGCTTCGGTGACAGATGGACCCCGCCGCCGGAAAAATACGCAGTCATGGAAAGGTTTGGCGTGCCGCACCCACAAGCGCTCAAGATAGACTACAGGGACGCCTACCAGCTGAAAGAGGAGGCTGAAAAAATAGCCGAGAGACCCGACTGGTTCGAGGGCGCAGTCCTCAAGGCACCATTTAAGCCGGCAAGAGACATGTACATAAAGGAATACGTGAAGACGGGGAGCCTAATCGTTTTCAAGGTGAAAAAGAAGCTCGAAGAAAAAGTGAAAGAAAAGGCCGAACCGAAAATGAAGAAAGAAGAAAAGAGGACCCCAATGTCAGAGGTCTACCTTGAACTTAAAAGCGAGGCGCTAAACGAAGCGGCAAAGATCACCATGGAACAGGGAGAAGAATACGTCAGAGACATGCGGAATACTGGGCCAATCATTGAAAGGATCGTGAAGGGGATCTGCGAAGCCCACCCTGAGCTGGTTGAAAGGTTCAAGGCTGAGGGATTCACGGAAAGGGACATACGAAAAGTTGTTGGGGAAGCATTAATGGACGCTAGGAAAAAGCTGGCCAGCCAAACTTAAATCACGGGAAGCTTCCCGCCAATCTACGAGCCTTAAAGCATAATACTCACAAATCGGATAGTGGCAGACCTCTCACGGATCCCTAAAGAACTCTGAGGAAGGTTACCGTAATCGCGAGGAATCAGCCGAGCCCGGGTCTACGCGAAGATTCTTACTTTCTCTATTTCCTGTGCTCTTTCATCTCCTAGCAGCACCCTCATTATTTCCATGGCTTTCTTGATGGACTTCTCCGCGTTCTCCTCATCTACGCCCGCGTAGCCGTGCTCGAGCTTAGAATTGTTTCTGAGGTTAGATATGAACTGAAGATTATCCTTAACTTCTTCCAGCTGACGTATCGGGCTGATCAGGCTGAGGAGCTGGAGCCCATTCCACAGCGTTAGATGTTCAGGAGGGCTCTCACTATACCCTAACTGTTTAAGAATTTCTTGGTGGTCTGGGATTTGCTGCCAGTTTACGCTCCAAGGGTTCACGTTGTTTTCGAGCAGCCTAAGCTGCACGGCGGCCTCAACAGCCCTGTAAGCCCTGAGAACCGCCTCGGCGTACTCCCCCATCTTGAGCCTCCTCTCGGCGTTCGCGAGGAACTCGAGTGGGACAAGGTGCCCATCCCCCTCTCTGAACTTCGCCCCCTCTCCCTGACATTTCCTCAGCCCCCTCATCGCTCTAACTAGCCGGTTACCTATGCGTCTGAG
>JAHLWW010000164.1 GCA_019057715.1 Candidatus Jordarchaeum sp. JNZ_1113 | reverse complement strand
GGGGTATTATGCGGGGGCTTTTAACGTTTTGGATTTGAGGTTGCTGTTTTTCCCTGTTAGGAGTCTTAGGGGGGTTTATGCCTTTGTTACTTGTCCGCTTTTGTTGAGGGTTTTTATGGATTACTTGGAGGCGGCTGGGTCTCTTGATGCTGATGTTAGTGGGTTGATGGATTGTGTTAAGGAGTTGCTTGGTGCTGATGTTGGTGAGGGTGATGTGCTGGTTGAGTCTGACGTGTTCACGGTTAACGGTAAGGTTGTTTTGAATGAGGAGTTCGTGTTGACGCCTAGGAGGAATGATGGTGGGCTGTCTGAGTTTAGGAAAGTGTTGATGTTGGGTGATGCTTATAGTGGAAGGCTTATGGTGGTGTGTGACGATGTGGCTTTGGGGCTTGTTGAGAGGAGTGTTCAGAGGGTTCCGAGGTTGAAGCTTGAGCCGGGCGCTAAGAAGGTTGCTCGTGGCGCGCTCTGGGTTGAGGAGAACGTTCCAGCTGACACCGTGTTCCACACTGTTTTCATGTATTCTAGGCCGAGGGGTAAAGGTGCTGATGGGTTGAGTGATGCGGTGTCTGTTAGGGAGTTTGTTGAGGGGCACTTCGAGTCGAGGGGCTACTACTTGGTTATTGGTGGTAATGAGACTGTTGGGAGGGGGCTTGTAAAGCTGACTTTTATTGGAGGGGTGAAGGTTGGAGGTGGCCGTGTCGCAAAAAGCTCTTAAGTACGCTCTCGAGACGGCGTTTAGCCACCTTGAGAGTGTTGCTCGCGGTTTTAACAATGATGGCAGGGCGCTTGGCAGTAAGCTGAGGACTAGGTCTAGGAGCATGCCGGCGTTGATGTTTGACACCGGGTTGCTTCCGACATTGACTTTCCTTTGGGCTAAGGCTGGGGATGAAACCTATAAGAAAGTTTACGGTTTGCTGGAGAAGGAGGAGCAGCCGCAGGCGAAAGGGGAGTTGGGCGGTAAGGAGAAGAGGGCGCCGTCTCTAGAGGAGCTGAGCTACGCCCTATACCTTTACGGTGTGCTGAAGTTTCTGTGTCACAATGGGATTCTGAGCACTGATAGTGTGGCTGACCCGAAAAGCGCCATCGAGTCGCTGGTTAGGAGCGGGATTAACAACGTTATGGCTTCTCTCAGGTTGCTTGAGCCATACTTGGTAGAGTTGAAGAAGCTGTGTGAAGCAGCCTACGAGGAGGAGAAAGAGTGAGCTTAAAGATTGATCAGCCAAGGGGTTGCGCCGTCGACATTGGGAGGGCTGAGGGCGAGGTTTTATCGAAGGTTAAGGATAAGCTTCTGGCGGTTATAAGTTTTGAGAACGTTACTCCTACAATTATAGGGGGGTATAACGCTGCCGCTGCGTCGCTGAAGCTGGGAGTTGCTGAATCTGTTAGGCTTACTGAGGTGAAGGGGTTATGGAGGTGGTGGGCTAGAGCCCTCCTCCTTGGATGCAATGGAAGGCAAGGATGGGGGAACACTGAGGAGGTTTGGAGGAAGGTTGCCGACCTGCTTGGATCGACGGAAAAGCCGAGCAGGGTGAGTCTGAGGCTGGTCATGGAGACTAATACATGCAGCCTCTTCAAGGAGAGAAAGGATGGGTTATTGAAGGAGGCTGAGGATTACTCGCGCAGAAAAATCTCCAAATTAATTGAGAAGGTGAAAAAAGATAAAGGGCAAGGAGGCAGGGTTGCTTCGAAAGGTGCGGTTAATCGGTCAGCCGGAAAGGAGCTCTACGAGTTAGCTGAAAAGTTAGCTGAGAATATACCTCGCACTAAGATCATAGGGATGGGTGTCCCATACAATGAAGGCAAAATTAAGCGTATCATTAAAGATGGGAGGGTCGATGAGGTGATGATTGACAAAATGGCGAAGACGAATGCTAAGTATTTGGTGGACAAGTTCTTTGTGCTTAGTCCCGGGGAGCTTAGGGGGAGAATTGAAGTTTATGATGATCTTCGGGGTAAGGTTGGTCTTAACGACAACGAGCAGGGTTTTCTCGTCGGGTCGCTACTTGTCGCGTTGGTTTTCGGCGGGTTGGGTGCGATAACTTCGAGGGGCTTCGGCGCCGTCCGCCTATCGGTTTCAGCTGGAAAGGAGTCGGTTAGAAAGTTCGAGGAACTAGTGAAAAAGATTTTTTCAGGGGAGAATGTCGAGGAGAACCTGAAGAAATTGGTGGACCTCGCTCTTGAGTATGGAAGAAGGCTGGTGAAGGTTACAGGTAAAGGTCGTGAGTTTTCTATTCCTAGTTATCCTACAGTGGACCTAGATGGTGGAGCTTTCAGGTTTGATGTTGTCGGGGTGAAAGCCAGAGACAGCCTCGAGCTTCTCGAAAAAATCGGGAATGCCACGTTGAAAAGCAAGTGGAAGGAACTTAAGAATTACTCTGTGATGAGGAGCGGCGCCACTCTCCACACGTGGATATTAGGGTTGCCGAGAACGCAGCAAAAAAAGGGGTATTACTACGAGTATAAGGTAGACGAGAGTAGGAGGAGAAGCGCGATTCATATACGTCCATTGATTCCTCCGAGGAGAGGGGAGGAGAAATGGGTTGTTGTATTGTACGGGTTCATCTCCATGGACTGGGACGTTGACATGTTAATTCATCATGGTAAAGTAAGTAAAAAGGTGATGGAGTATGATGTTGAGACAGTGAATTCAAGGGTTTCGACTGGTAGGAGCGGCTCGAGGGAGGATTTCATTAGAGACGTCTTCGATGCTGCTTTCGGCTTCGTTAAAAAGAGTATTCTGGGGAGAGGATGAGTGTTGCCGAGTAGTGATATGTCTGCTGAAGTACGCGACGTGGCTAAACTTGTAAATAACGTTAAGAGTGAGGAGGCAAACCTATGGTCGTTTATGGTTTTATGTTTCCTAAACGCGAACCTGGATGGCGTGATGAGTGCGAGGAAGGGTGGGCAGGGGCAGGATGAGTCGAGCGGCGAGGAGTGGAAGCGCAGGCTTGTAGAGCAAATGTGCTTGGCTTCCAAGATGTGTGCGGCATCCTCGCTCGAGCGGGCTAAGAAGCTTTCCAAAGCAGCATCTGAAGGATACATGCGCCTAGGATACCACGTTTTATCAGTTGACGCCGAACTCATTGGGAGAGGACTATTCTCCGCTAGCTCCTCTTTCGGGCACGTCGCGTTCGAAGTTGGATTATCATTTGACTGGCTCCTGAATCTTCCATTCGTGGCTGGCTCAAGCTTTAAGGGAGCCGTTAGGTCTGCCTGGCGCGCCCTCAACTATGATGGTGAGAGTGAGGCTTTCGGCGGCGAGCAAGTTGGCTCCATAGTTTTCATGGACGCTTATCCTGTTCAGGCTGGCCTTGAAGGCTACATATTATACCCTGACGTTTTAACCCCTCACTACTCAAGGGAGGGGAGGGACGTGTTCGATGAGACTGAGGCTTGCCCGGTTCCAGTGGTTTACTTGACGGTCGCTCCCGGTGTGGTTTTCAGGTTTCAGGTTGCCGTGAGAAAGGAGAAAACCGTTGACCTAGGGAAGCTACTTAAGAGCGTGCTCTACGCGTTCAAGATGGGGTTAGGGGCGAAGACCTCTGCCGGGTACGGAGTGTTTCAGGCGAAGCACGACGCGTTTAAGGTCCTAGTTGCAGGAGGAGTGAAGAAGTGAGCATGGTTGAAGGTTTCTTCAAGGCGAAGATACTGGCGCTGCTTCACGACCCACCCAATAAGCCATGGATAATATCTGTCAAGTGCGAGGCGCACAGCTTCGATGAAAAAGTGTTTAGGGAGAAACATGAGCAGGAGGCAGCTTGGCTCGTCGAGAATGTCCTGGGCAGAGAGATGCTCGAGTTCATGAAGGGAGAGGACTTCGGTAGGATTTATAGGGAAGCAGACCGCATGGCTGCAAGCGTCGACAGGTGGCTGCTCAGCGCCATGATTGGAGGCGAAGCAAGGTACCCCGTCCGGAAAGTGGAGATCAAGAACATTTTTAATCCAAGCCTGTCCTTTAAGCCGAAGGCGAATGTTGACGTTAAAGGCATGGAGAAGTACGCGGCTAGGTTGAAGTCGCTGGTGGACGTTGCCTCGGGGGGCGGCGAAGTGGACCTTCGGCTTCTCTACCACCTTCTCTACTCGTTTATTGAGCCCTACTTTTACAGCGTTTTCGGTGAGGCGGTTGGTCCAGCTGACACAAGAACACCATCGCACTCGATCTTCGACCACCTTGCAGCCACGGCGATGATGGCAAACTGGGTTTATGGGGGGAATGATATTGAGGGATACATGGTCGGAGTCGACTTGGCGGGTGTTCAAGGCTTCATAGCGGGTTCAAGGAAGCTTCGAGACTTGTGGGTTTCAAGCTGGATCGCCTCAGCCCTAGCGTGGTCCTCCGTTAAGAGGCTTGTGGAGGAGCTTGGGCCAGATATACTGATCCTGCCGTCGGCGAGAAATAACCCCTTCTACTTCCACCAGCTCCTATTAATGGTGAAGGGCAAGAGTAGCCAGAAAATGGATGAGCTGTTGAAGCTGGAAAAATGGTTCGGCTACAACCATGAGGAGGGGCCAGTC
>JAHLWW010000163.1 GCA_019057715.1 Candidatus Jordarchaeum sp. JNZ_1113 | reverse complement strand
CTTCGACAAGCCGATACTTCACGGCTTATGTACCTTCGGCTTCGCTTGCAGGTCTATTCTGCGAAAGCTTTGCGGCAACGACCCGAGCAAGATAAAGTCGTTTGAAGTCAGATTCTCAGGAGTAGTTTTCCCTGGGGACACCATAGTGACTGAGGGATGGAGGGCTGATGATGAAGGTAAAAAATACGTCATACAGTCGAAGAACCAGCACGGAAACGTTGTTCTCTCAAACGGCATGGTTGAGCTTAGGTAGTCGAGGCTTAAATGGCTGCAATATAAATTTTACGTGTTAGCTTTTTAAGTGTCCTTATTATAGTAGAAAGTAGAAGCGAAAAGGTGGCTTTTTTACATGGCGCCAGACGCTCTTCTCAACGAGTTGCGTAACCTCTTCTGGGTCTTCTTCTCCAGCTACGAGGAACTTCTCGAGGAGCTTGAAAATGCGAACCTCGACCTTGAAATAGACGAGTTCGACATAGCATTCCTCGCCCTCCTTGAATCCATACAGACGGTAAGCGCTGAAGGCAAGTTCGACGACCTCATAAACAAGTACCTGCTCAACCTGATAAAGGACGCGAAAGCTGTCCAACTATTCAGAGAAGCAGTAACAGAAAAGCTGAGGGAGAAGGAGGAGGAAGAAATCAAAAGAAACATTCAGGAAGCCATAGCGAACGGAGCAGAAGAAATATGCGACATAATAGAGGAAACAGCAAGCTTCTTCAAGAAGTGGCAGAACGCCTGGAGCAAGAGAAACCACTCCGACTGCAACAGCCTCTACATATAGCCACCTTCCCCTATTTTTCAACAGTCAATTCAGCTATCTTAGGTTTAAGTCCTCAGTCTCGGCTCGCTCTATGAGTCTTGCTGCAACGTTCAGCCCAGCCCTCAGAGCTGAGGGGCAGTCCTCCGCCGACACGACCAGAACTACATCCCCCTCCTCCAACTCGAAGAACCCTCTAAGAAACGCCTCCTCGCCTCCGTCAAGCTCCTTAACGGAGGGCACAACAAGCCTTCCACCCTTAACTATGACCGTGGTGGCGCCTCTCCCCCCACCGCTAATAGCCAGATCCCTCTCCTCAATTCCCCCAGAAATAAGGTGAGACAACCCTCTAAGCCTGAAACCGTAGTCGCACCTCCCAACGCTCAGGAAGCTCTCAGGCAGCCTCCTAAACTCAGCAATGTAACCCATAAGTTTCTCAACCACTAAGCGCCCCCTATCCGTCAACACATGCCCCTTCCTTCCAGCCGGCCTAACAAGCCCAAGACGCTGAAGCCTGCGGAGCAACGTCCTAGCGGCAGCATCACCCAGCCCCAAAACATCCCTAACAAAGTAACGCCCCACAGGCTCCTCAGCGAGCAATAAAAGCACGCCCAGAATATCTCCCTCACGGAAACTGGGACGCACAGTTCTAGAAGCCAAAACCTCCCCAAAAAGCTCCCTAAACAAGTCAAACCCTCACCAAGAATCACTACGTCATATATTCTTGAGCAAGAAAAATAAAAGTTAATCGAAAAATTTTTCATTAGCAAAGAAAAACAAGACGGCGCTCAAAGTGGCGCTTCTAGGCAGTGGATCTAGACGCTAAAGGACCTCCGAAACGCTGAAGGAAATAAAAAATAAATAAGAGCAGGTGGTTGAAAGGGCGGGAAAAGTTGAGAGGCCTAAATAATGGAGCCGCTATTGCTGGTTTCCCCGGTATTATCCTTCGTCGTCGCATTTATCCTTACGAGGAGGTGGATTCCAGTCGCCCACCGCGTGGGCATCGTTGGAAAAGACATGAACAAGCCGGGCAGACCCGAGGTTGCAGAGATGGGAGGCGTTCCCGTCTTTGCAGGCGTAGCGTCAGGCCTAATGTTCTACATAGCCATTAACTCCTTTGTTCTAAATCAGAGGTCGTTAAACCTTCCGCTCTTCGCCGCTCTATCCACCATATTTATGATAACGATAGTCGGCATCATTGACGACTCGCTCGGCTGGAAGATCGGCCTCAAACAATGGCATAAACCCCTGCTAACCATACCGGCCGCCGTCCCAATGATGGCCGCCGGAGTCGGCATATCAATAATTTCGCTGCCGCTCGTAGGCACCATAGACCTAGGCTTGCTCTACCCCCTGCTGATCATCCCAATAGGGATAGTTGGTGCGTCTAACGGCTTCAACATGCTCGCCGGATACAACGGCTTGGAGGCAGGCATGGGCGTAATAATACTGTCAGCCATGAGCCTATACGCCTACGCCATGGGAGACAGCTGGGTGGCCATGATAGGCATTTCCACAATCGCCGCTCTCCTAGCATTTCTCTACTTCAACTGGTACCCTGCAAAGGTGTTCCCCGGCAACACCCTCACTTACATGGTTGGAGCCATAATGGCGTGCATGGCCATACTCGGCAACATGGAAAAACTAGCCCTCATACTTTTCATCCCCTACTACATGGACTTCATACTGCCTCTTAGAGCAAAAATGAAGACTGAGGCTTTCGGAAAAGTAAACGAGGACGGGACACTAGACCAGCCATACAACAAGATATACGACGTAACTCACCTCTTCATACTCATAATAAAAAAAATTAAGAGAAGAGTGTACGAGAAAGACGTTACAGTAGGAGTTATACTCCTCGAGGCTTGCATCGCCTCGGTGGCAACCATAACCTTCCTGTTACTATATTAATAAAATGTTACTATATTAATAAACTTAATTATATTTTAATATCGTGGTGGACAAAATGAGGGTGCTGGTGACTGGGGGCGCCGGGTTCATAGGCAGTCACATAGCTGAGCAACTTGCTAGCGAGGGGCATGAAGTCATAATATATGACGACTTCTCAACAGGCAGCATGGATAACGTGAAACACATAGCCTCAATGGGCAATGTGAAAGTTGTTAAGGGCGACATCCTAGACTTAGCAACGTTGATGCACGCAATGGAGGGGTGTGACGCTGTTTCCCATCAAGCTGCTCAGCTCGAAATAGGTTCCGCGATAAAGGATCCAGTTACGGACGCCAGAATCAACATTGAAGGAACAATAAATGTTCTGGAAGCCGCCGTGAAGAGAAACGTAAAAAAAGTGGTTTACGCCTCCTCAGCCGGCGTCTATGGAGAAGCTGTGAGGCTTCCCCAGGATGAGGAGCACCCGAAGAAGCCCTCTTGGCCCTATGGTGTGAGCAAGTATGCAGGTGAGCTTTACTGCCTCCAGTACTCGCAGTTCTACGGCATCAAGACATGCGCTCTAAGGTATGGAATCGTTTACGGGGAAAGGGAATGGTTTGGCAGAGTGCTGACCATGTTCATTAAGCGTGTTGTCCTCGAGAAAAAGCCCCCCGTCATATTCGGGGACGGAAATCAGACAAGGGATTTCATCTACGTGAAGGACGTCGTCGAACTCCACAACATCCTCTTGGAAGGGGACTATGGCCGGGATTTCGAGGCTTACAATGTTGGAAGCGGCGTGGCTACACCCATAAAGGACCTTGCGGAGCTAGTCATAGAGTTGTCAGGCAACGCTCTAGAACCGTTATATGAGAACCCTCCAGAAGGGGGCTATTCTTCCATTACGGGGAGGTGGAGGATCCCCAAGGAGCTGAGGAACCTTCAGCTAGACGTTTCGAAGGCTTCGAGGGAGACGGGATGGAAGCCTAGAACAGGGCTCAGGGAGGGCGTAGAACGAGAGATAGAGTGGGTGAAAGCTAACAGGGAGAGGTGGAACGTTAAGGAGCGGGTCTGAATGAAGCGAATACTCGTGACCGGAGCAGGAGGCCCAGCCGGGGTAAACTTCATCAAGAGTCTTAGGCTCGCCCCGGAGAAGTTTTTCATAGTGGGGTCGGACGTGAACAAGTACCATTTGGAGTTGCCTGACTGCGACGCCAGATACCTTGTTCCCCCCTACAGCCACCCTGAATACATAGACAAGCTGAACAAGATAATAAAAGCGGAAGATATAGAGTTCATTCATCCCCAGCCGGACGTCGAAGTGAGGGTCATATCGGAGAGCAGGGAGAAACTGAAAGCGAAGACCTTCCTTCCCAGGAAGGAGACCGTGAGGATATGTCAGGATAAGAAGGCGACAGCCGAGATCTGGGAGAGAGAAGGAATACCCGTAGCGAAGACCTTCCCGGTTGAGGATGAAGAATCTCTGAAAAAGGCAGCAAAGGTCTTAGGATTCCCCTTCTGGCTTAGGGCTACGTCGGGGGCAGGCGGGAGAGGCTCAACACCATGCCACAACCTTGAAACTGCAGCAGCATGGATCAAGTACTGGCGAAGTAGGGGAGTGAACTGGGAATTCATCGCTCAAGAATACCTGCCCGGGAGGAACATAGCCTTCCACAGCATATGGAAGAACGGCGAACTCATAGTGTCACAGGCGAGGGAAAGGCTAGAGTACATTTATCCCTCCCTTGCCCCCTCAGGAGTCACCGGGACGCCCAGCGTCGCCGTCACCATAGAGCGTGACGACGTAAATAGGATAGCGACAGAGTGCATACTGGCCGTCGACGACAAGCCAAACGGCGTCTTCTGCGTCGACCTCAAGGAGAACAGAGAAGGAGTACCATGC
>JAHLWW010000162.1 GCA_019057715.1 Candidatus Jordarchaeum sp. JNZ_1113 | reverse complement strand
AGGCTTAACGCTTCCTCCCTCTCAGGCTTGATCTCGGCTTCCCTCACCTTCTCGAGAAGCGCCCGTAAATCCCCCATTCCTAGGAGGCGGCCTACGAAGCCGACGGGGTCGAATGCCTCTATGTCGTCTAGCTTTTCCCCCACTCCTATGAACTTTATAGGCGCGCTTGTTGCGGCTACAGCTGAGAGAGCTCCTCCACCCCTAGCAGTCCCGTCAAGCTTAGTCACGATTATCGAACCTACATCTGTGGCTTCCTTGAAGGCTCTGGCCTGAGCCATGGCTTGCTGCCCTAATGTCCCGTCAACGACGAGCATTATCTCGGTGGGCTTGATCGCTCTGGCAATATCCTTCATTTCCTCCATTAGGTCAGCCTCGTTTTTATGTCTGCCCGCAGTGTCAACTATGACCACATCGTACCCCTTTCCCCGGAAATACTCGATCCCCTTCTTAGCCACATCGACGCTACTCTTGCTTTTAATGTCGCCGTAGAACGGGATTCCTGCAGCGTCAGCTAGCTGGCTGAGCTGCTCATATGCTCCTAGACGGAAAGTGTCGGCGCACACAAGCCCCGTCTTAAATCCGCGCTTAGCTAGGTATCTAGCCAGCTTGGCTGCGGTAGTCGTTTTTCCTGAACCTTGTATCCCGACGAGCATTATGACGTTTAATTGTCCCGGCTTAATGTTTAGGCCGCGCGGCTTGCTGCCAAGGATTTCCGCGAGCTCCTCGTAAACGATCTTGACAATGTGCTCCCTTCTACTGACGCCCGGGGGGAGTTCCTCCTCAAACGCCCTCCTCTCAATGTTCTCTGAAAGACGAAGCACAAGCTCGACATTAACGTCGGAAGAGAGCAAAACGCGCTGAATCTCCCTTACAAGCTCCCTAACAGTCTCCCTATCAGCAACAGTTGAGCGGAGAAGCTTACTAATAGCGTTCCTTAACCCCTCACCTAACGCCTCCAAAACCATCTAAGTCACCTTTCAAAAACAAGTAAGTAAATTAACCCTTCAAAGAAGGGAAAGGATACGAGCTATTTAACTCTTTTTAGTCCCCTCCTAATCTCTCACATCTAAAGCTGTAACGTGAAAATTTACCGTCACGAAAAGGACGTGTAGACTCAGCGGATTCCAATCCCATGTAAATCTCCATAGATATCCGTAGATAAAGCTAAGATTGATTCTTTTTTGGCTCTTAGCGGGGAGAGCATGAAGAAAAAGTTATATGCTTCCACTTGGGAAGATGAATTAGAGCCCCGGTAGCTCAGGGCTTCCTCTTTCTTCTGGAGTGGCGGGTAACCGGTAGAGCGGCGGCCTCGTAAGCCGCAGGCCGCGGGTTCGAGTCTTCAGCGGAACACCCGCCCGGGGCTCCACTGCATGAAAGGGCTTTTCGCCGAAAGCTTAACGGCTTTTTAGGTGAAGCTTGACGGGTTTCTCGTTTTTCTCGTTTTCAGGTGTAAAATTGTCAGAAAACTTAAGTATTGTTTTTTTCCCTTTTTTTTCTTAAAAAATTGGAGAGTGGAAGGATCAAAAGTATTAAGGATAAACTTGAAAAGAAAGTTAAAGAAACAATTAAGGACACTGCTAGTGACGTAGCTGGAAAAATTGGTGCAAGCCTCTCTGATGAGGCGAAAAAGATCGCAATACTGCACTACGAGCTTTTAGAAAAGGGTGATTATGAGGGTTGGCGTGGCACGTTACTAAAGTGGCTTCAGAGTGTGGCTGACAGGAGTGGTAGTAGTCCCAGCTTCTGGTGGTCGACTGGAAGAAAGTATGTCGATCAACTAGGGATTCGTTATGAATACCTCAAGGAGGAGAAGCTGCCTTACCCCAATGCGAGAAAGTTCTTTTTCAAGAGGTTGAACCCAGATGGTAGCGAGAGAGGAATGCCCGTACCGTGCTTCGTCAGACTTGATGAGGATGGCGTCTGGAGAGTTGAACAGCCAAGCTACTAAATTTTCCATTTTAGCTTCTCTTTTTTCGTGACCTTTATTTTTTTCTCCGTCTTTTTTAGGTGGGGTGTACGTTATAATGGATTTGAGTGGTTTAGGCGAGAGGAAGCTCGTTGAGCGTCTTTTGGGCTTCGTAGATGACTGGTACTCTTCAAGTGAAGACGCGGCGGCAATCCAGATTGGCGGTATCACGCTGGTTTTTAGCTCGGACATGCTTGTTGCAAGAACAGATGTCCCACCAGGGATGACTTGGAAGCAGGTAGGATGGAAGGTTGTGGTGATGAATCTAAGTGACCTAGCCGCTAAGGGGGCTGAGCCGATCGGAGGGCTTTACGCTTTTGGTCTTCCAAAGTGGTTTAAAGTGAACGATGCTCTTGAAATCGCAAGCGGAATAAAGGAAGCCTCGAATTTCTACGGAGCACGCTACCTTGGAGGAGACGTTAATGAATCTGATGAGGTCGTTGTCTCCGGCGCAGTGTTAGGTGTGACTGAGAAGTTTGTGCCGAGAGGGGGGGCTAAGCCGGGTGAAGTCGTCGCGGTAACTGGGCCATTCGGGTTAACCGCAGCCGGGCTGAAAATACTCTTGGAGGGACTGGAATCGGGGAGCGAAAAGGACCGTTGCTTAAAAACAGTGTATCAACCTGAGCCGAGGATAAGGGAGGGTGTAACCCTAGCTAAAGGAGGTTACGCGTCATCGTGCATTGATAGTAGCGATGGGCTGGCAGCCTCCCTTCATGAGCTAGCCAAAGCCAGCAAGGTTGGCTTCGCCATAGACAACGTTCCTATTCCACCTGAAGTCTTAGTTTTCGCCCAGAGAAACGGGCTGGACCCCTATGAACTTGCGCTCTACGGCGGTGAGGAGTATGAGCTGGTCGCCACGATACCAGAAGCAAAGTGGGAAGACGCCGTGAAAGCCGTGGAAAAAGTAGGCGGCTCTCTGCACAGGATAGGACGAGTAATCCAAGAAAACGAAGTAAAGTTTAAGCATCCCGAGGAAGGCTGGGTCAAAATCAGCTGGAAGGGCTACGAGCACTTTACATCTTAATGGCTATTAAAAGGAAGTTGTGGCGGTCCCGCCGGGATTTTCAGTTCCGGCCCTGATGGCGGGAACACTTGAACCCGGGAACTCCGGCTTAGAAGGCTTACGCCTACTGGTCGGCGCCCTCTCAGTTTTTCTCTCCTGGCTAGGCGACGGGACCACCATTCAAGACGGTATTTCTCTGTGAGTTTTATATGTGTTATGTTTTTTAATTTTTAGTGCTCGTCTCATGTAGCTGCGTTTTTCCTTAAACGTGTTTCCACGTTTTCGGTGAATTGTTAAGTCGCCTTCTTCTTGCTGTCCAACGCTAAGTGGCCTTTAGCTTTAGTATTTTTCCGTATTCTTTTTCTTTAACTACGTGTCCTGCTATGTCGAAGCATTTTTTGGCTTTTTGCAGAATTACGCTGTCGCTTGTGAGCGCTATTTCTCCGGTGCTTATCACTGCATTATCGGTTTGGCTTGCGGTCAAACTGTCCCCCATAACTCCGTGAGTTTTCATGATCTGCCTCGTTATTCCGGCCAGCTCTCCGCTTTTACTCACCGGCCTATCGAAGAATACTAGGACCTCTTTTGGTTGAACCTTTCTCAGCTCATCAAAAAGGACGCTTAGGGCCGTCGTAGTGAGGGAAGTCACCCTATGCTTTCCATGCATCCCTGATACGTCTCTTATGTATTCGTCGTCTCCCTCTATGAGAAGCTGGTTTCTGAGCATTGTTTCGAGTACTATCAGCACGTTATATCCATCCAGTGCGAGAACTCTTCCTCCGAGCTCCTTAAAGGATACCGTCTTTCTCCTCCTTTCCTCCACCTCTTCACTACTAAATACTCCTCTTAGAAGTATTAATTTGTGCGTCTTGTCGAGACGGTGGTGGCTTACGACGAAGTTTAAGGCGCCTTCACGGTTGTATCCTCTTTCGAGGAGATACCTGAACTCCTCAGCTGCTTTTTCTAGCTTCTCCCTGTTCAACCCAAACAGTTCGGGCATTTCGTTCAACTTCAAGACGTTTTTCTTATTTTGGGTTCTTTTAGCAGTCTAGCGTGTTCCTTTATCTGTAGGGAAGGTTTTTAGATTTTTTTGTTTTAGATTTATCAGCGGTAAAAATGAACGGGGCGTGCTTTCCCTTTGGCCGTCTCGAAGGAAGAGCTTAAAAGAAGCTTTGGCAAGGACAAGTACGAGGTTGAGCTTTTCAGGCAGGAAGGATTCGTCAGGAAGAAGTGTGAGGTGTGCGGCGACTACTTCTGGACGTTAAACCCTGACCGGAGGGACTGCGGCGACACGAAGTGCGTTGGAGGATACCTTTTCCTGGGAAGAAGAGTTGATGAGGGATGGGATTTCCATGAAGCCATAGAGAACTGGTGCAGGTTTTTCGAGGAGAGAGGACATAAGAGAATAAGAGCATATCCCGTTGTTGCTAGGTGGAGGGATGACATTGCTTTCACTATAGCTTCGATAGCCGACTTCCAGCCCTACGTAGTTGAAGGCGTCGTTAAGCCCCCCGCAAACCCCCTAGTTGTCCCGCAGCCGTGCATAAGGTTCGGAGGGAAGGGATTTTGCGACGTGGATAACGTCGGCAGGACGGGGAGGCACCTTTCCCTCTTCATTATGGGAGGACAGCACGCCTTCAAGTACGATAAAGAAGGTTACT
>JAHLWW010000161.1 GCA_019057715.1 Candidatus Jordarchaeum sp. JNZ_1113 | reverse complement strand
GAAGCCCGCTAAGCTCTCTGCAGGATAGATGAAGAATGCCTCGAAGCTCTCTGTGGCTATTAAGTAAGTCACCATTAAATTTTCAGGACTGACGTTCTCGAAGTAGCTTATGAGTACATTTCCAGTGTTCATGGCGCCAATTGTTACAGCTATTATAGCGGCGGTGTCTATGAATGGTTTAAACCGCCCCGCCTTACGCCTCACTAAAAACAGGACGAGTGACAGAAGGATAGCGGGAGCCATGTTTAGAGCGGAGGTTAACGCGAGGTTTACAGTGAGCAACTCGAGAAAGCTGGTTAAAAACGCCAACTGAAACCACCCATCAATGTTTTTACTCGAATCCAAAAGGTTTTATTGCCTTCTCAACATAACGTTTTCGGTAGAGGTGGGCCTTGTTGATTGAGGGGTGGCTTATCAATGTCATAGGAGCCCTAGCTCTCTTCGCTCTAGGCGTCGTCCTGATGCTAGCTGACGTCAAACTTGGAACCGGGCTGGTGTCCCTTATGGGGACAGCTTGCACCTTCATGGCGGTCGTTATTCTAGCCCCCCTTCAAGCTCCCCCAGAAAAACAGGAGTTTGTATTGATGATTAGGAACGTGATAATGGCTTGCGGCATTGTGGCTGCAGGGTTTTTCGCGTTTGTAAGTTACAAGGCGTACGAGGCAAAAAAGCTCAAGAAAAAAGTTGACATATCTACTCTAGTAGGTGAGAGGGGAGTAGCGAAAACAGACATAAATCCTCGGGGCGTTGTTAACGTTGGGGGAGAACTCTGGTCGGCGATAATTGAAGGAGAAGATTACATCGCTAAGGGGGAGGAAGTGGAAGTGGCCGGCTATGACGGAATAACCCTGATAGTGAGGCCGTCGAGAAGGGGGGAGGGGGAAAAGGCAACGTTCAAGTGGCGTCCAGCGTGATGAGCACAGCTTCCAGCCTGAAGGGAAAATAATATTTCTCTGCTCTCTTTTGTATTATGAAGAGATTCTGGGTGCCTGAAATGGAAGGCAGGTCTTTTGCGGAGATGGTTGATGGCGCCGACACGATAACGGAAGTGTTCAGCGTCATCGAAAGAATAGTCCTAGAGGGGTTTAAAGCACACAGGCCAGTTATGCTTGGGCTAGCTGACCTAGGCGTTCAGGGCGAATTCATGATAGGAGCATTCCACCCTGTCGGCTCCAACCTTATAGTCCTCAATAGAACGCCACTGGAACGCATAAGTTCAAATGCCCCCAAAGAGCTCTTTAATGCCTATTGCTTCCATGTTCTGCTTCACGAGTACCTTCACGCGCTCGGCTTGCTTGACGAGCAACTGGTGGGAGCCATGGTGCACGAGATAAGCAGGAGGTTCCTAGGAGAAGACCACCCAGCTACCGTCATGAGCGTTAAGGGAGTCACCCACTTCTTTCCCTTCATCATGCACTACTCCCCCGGCACGCTGCCTGAGCTAAAAGTAGAGATACTGAGAGGCTTCAGCCAGCAAGGCACAAACTACTTTGTGTAGCCCGAACTATACTGGCTACTTCTGCCTCCATCTGCCGTCCGCGATCAAGTTCTTCGGAACACAAACGCCTCTGATCCGAGAATTTTTAGGATTGCCGACGTAAACCCATGCGTCCTCTTCCCCTCCGCTCGAGATAAAAACCCTCATCCTCTTCCTTATGAAGAGGGAGGCAGGGTCGGATTCGTCGTACCCCTCATAGTAATCTATGCTTTTTATGACCGACGCTAGATCCTTCACCCTGAGTAGCTTCCCATAGACCTTGAACCCTTCAGGGTCCTCTATGAAGACGGGAAACCATCCCGCCCTATATAGTCGCCCTATGATGAAGCCATCTTCCACACTGACTGGTTCGATGTTCCACCTTTTCTTGAGAAAGGAGGTGTCCATCAGCGTCCCGTAGGCGAACAGAGAGTTGAGATCAACGTCCAAGGCATCATCCTCAGAGCCTTTAGAAATGTGAACCTTTAAACATATGAAATGAAAAATAAAGTTAATAAAAGTTTTTATAAGCTCGGCGAGCTCTATCTTTCAGCTATCACTCGCCTCCAGTATGAAGGGGGACGGACTTTTCTTTGATCGAAGGAATCATATTCGACATGGACGGCGTCCTAGTCGCTTTGAACGTTAGCTTAGAGGAAATGGTGAAGAAGGCTGAGGAGAGGGCTGGCTTCAAGCCGGACCAGTCAGGGTTCAGAGGAATGTTGGAGCGAGCCATGAAGGACAGGAAGCTTTACAGGAGGCTCATGGAAGCTATAGACGAGCTCGAGGTGTCAGCTGTCGAGGGGCGCATGAAGGTCTTCCCGGAGACGAGGAGGATCATCGCTTATCTCGGGGAGCGCTATCCTCTCGCCCTCGTCACGCTGCAGGGGAGAAAGGCAGCTGAAATGGTGCTGGAAAAGCTGGAAATCAAGCAGTTCTTCAGGTTCGTGTTCACGAGAGAGGACTCTTTTTTCAGAAAGGAGCAGATAGAGAAAGCGATTCAGGCCCTCGGAGTAGACAAGGAAAGAGTCCTTATGGTTGGAGACCGCAGAAGCGACAAGACGGCGGCGGAGGAGGTTGGATGTAAGGTCGTTATAGTTAGGAGAGAAGGCCAAGCTAAACTTGAAGGAGCACAAATTATCAGTTCGCTCGACGAGCTCCCGAAAATGATAGAGAACATGAGTGAAAGGTGAAGGTGAGCGACCGCCATAAAACTTTAAAGCTTCCATGCTTCATACCCAAGTTATGATTCCCCGGAAGAGTGATTTTATGGCTGAGGCTTTGAGGAGCATTAAGTCTCGCTTATCTCGTCTCAGCGTCAAAACAGGCATCGAAGTCTTGGACGTTTCGTTCGCCTCGCTGCTAGTGTTCACCTTGATACTCTTCTTTCTCAACGTGATACTCCTCCCCAAGAACGTTATTTTCACCCGGAACATCAATTTGAACGCTTTCGGCGCCTACTACGCCCTTCAGCGCCTGTCTTTGAACGACGAGCTCCTAGCGCTCTTCTCCGCATTCGTAGCAGCCCTAACACCTCTAATGCTTTTCAAGGCATTGTGCATAAGGCGGTTTAAGGACAGCGCAAATTTCGGCGAAGCATGGAGCAAAACCATGAACTGCCTGAAGCCGAGAGCAAACAAAGAGAGGGGAAAAGTACCCATGACATTAATAATTCTAGCGACAGCACTGATGGTGGCTCCATTCGTAGCCATAACCAATCTTCAACCGGTCATAGTGGACTACGCCATATCAAACCTCGCCCCCCAGTGGTATCAAGTCAACATGATAAGCTTCCTCGCATCCTTGATCCTAACCTATATCGCTTCAAGGCTTTCTAAAGCCTAAAATCTATTCGGCCTTCCTACTTTCTCACAAAATATGAATATTTTTTTGTCCAGTTTACCAGCTTTTTTATTCCTCGCGTTGGCGGTGTTTCAGGTTCCCAGTCAAGTTTTCTTTAGCCTTTGAAACGTCGCTCACGTAGACTTTTGATCAGCATTGATCAGCAGCCCCCCACTCGCTGAACCCGACGTGTGGCTTTATTCCGATTAAACTTTCTAGGATGTTCAGGATCTCTAGAATGGAGAAAGCGTTCTCCGGTCCCCCCAATGTTAAACACGTCGTGCTTTACGTTACTCTTGATGAACGAATCGTAGGCATTTATTAGGTCTCTAACGTAAAGTACGTCTCTCACCTGCTTTCCGTCACCATAATTCAGCTACCCTCTTTGCTCTCAGCCACGCTCGCCTACTAGGACCTACCGTAACGAGCACTGCATATCTAAAGTGCCTCTGGACGAGCTTCATTGCTTCAAGTAGATGAACGCCCTTATCGAATAATTTTGCACCTACGAAAATTACGATGGATTAATCATAGGGGTCATAAGCCTTCCGAAAACTTTCACCCGAACACGACCGCCAAGACTTAAACATTGATCCCCATAGGGATAACGTAGACGTTCTCAGGGTTTGCCCCCGATTAACTATCCACTTCTTTTCAGCGTTCGTTATCGCTATTATAGAACTAGAGTTCCTAAGAGTGGCGTCAAGATACTTGTTAAAGCGGGGAAACCGCTTATCCATGTGTATGAGGGGAGTGACGACGAAGAGTATGCCTTCCTAGATGCCAGCCACGCTAGCCAGACGTGGGTTAAAAAGAAGCAGGAGGCATGAATTGCTTCATGGTTTGAGGCGAGCATATGAAAGAAGATGCCCGGAATGAAGAGCCACTAAAGAGGATACCAAGCAAGTCAAGTTTGATTCTAGCAGAACGAAAGAAAGTTTTTAAAAAATGAAGGAGCATGAACTTATTCCGTAATTTATACTAAAACGTGTAACATGAACACCGTTGAATGAATCCATCTTCACTGATACTCTTTCTCCCAAAGGGATTCCAAAAGGCCTCCCAATCATAAGCGTCAGAAGTCAGAACCGTGACGGGTACCGCTGTATAACCCCTTCGAGGAAATATAGTCTGTAAGGTGCCGGGTATATCGCTCACTTCCACTTAGGGGAGCTAGTAAATATCTCTTAACTGTATAAGCGACATTCATACTTAAGCCTCCAGTCCTTCACAGTCATAGTTATTTGTTAAATAAAAATTTTTATTTTTTTAATATCTAAGTAAGTTAAGTAAAAATGGTGGGAGTGGTTGTTGGGAGTGAATAACGAT
>JAHLWW010000160.1 GCA_019057715.1 Candidatus Jordarchaeum sp. JNZ_1113 | reverse complement strand
TTGGGTTTCGCTTGAATTTTTAGCGTTCTTTCGGGTGAGTTATGCCCTGTTTTGCTGGTTGAGTGTTGTTTTCTTGTTTTTGTAATTCTAGGTGAAAGTTTATTTTTTGCTTTGTTTCTTTTTTTTTGGGTTTGGGGGTGTTGTCGTGATAGTTCAGGTTTCGGGGGATCCGGATAAGTATAGTCCTGTGAGGTATAGGTTGGGTGATCGTGTGGAGGAGACGTATTATAGTTGTGAGGCTTTAAGGAGGTTTTTGGGTGAAGAGGTTTTGCTTCTTGCTCCTGAGAGCTTGGTGAGCGATTTAAATGATTTTAGAGGGAGAGTTGAGAGGAAGGGGTTGACGGATTTCGAGTTGTTTTTGAGATTCCAGCGGTGGGGGAATGATGTTAATGGGGTTAGGAGGAGGTTTTTGACGGGGTTTGACGATGTGGCTGTCGCGATTTTCGTTCGCTTCGTGAGGAAGAGGCCTGATAGTCTTGTGGTGGACATATCTACTGGTCACAACGTGTATGTTGTTGCTATGGTTGAGGCGGCTAGGGGGTATGCTACTTATAGGGAGCTAGAGAACATTTTGCAGCTTTCTGAGGGCGATGGGTTTAGCGTGGAGATTGCCTCTTCTCCCCCAATTGGTAAGGGTGTTTCTGAGGTTGGCATCGAGCTGCATCCGCTCTCTGTAAGAGCTTTCTTCTTGCTTCCCACGGCGGACATTGACAAGCTGCTTCACGAGGAGGCTGATAAAGAGTTCAGAAAGTTAGCCGGGGTTATCGGAAGAGAGTACAGTGGTTTTAAGAGTGATTTTAGGAAGTTGTATGATGAGCTTCGAGTGGCTTTCAACGCTGTTAAATATAATGTTCCGCTCGCCTTCTACACTCAAGAAGTCCTAACGTTGGATTTGAATGTGGATGAAGTTGAGAGGGGTGTGATTGAGTTTTTGAACAAGCTTTTGGAGTCGACCGACGATGGCTTTGTGAGGAAGAGGATTCCTTTGAGCTTTAGGGCTGTCTCGAATGTTTTTTACGCGATAGCGCTCTACAGAGGATTCAAGAACTTTAAGAGCGAACTTAGCGAGCCGAGCATCGAGGAAATCCGCAGGGTGTTCCTGCAGCTATATAGGAAAAAGAGTGTTGGAGCTGCGGTTAACGAGTACTTCTTGGACAACGAGCTGCGTATGATCGAGAAGCTGAAGGAGAAGATAAGAGGGAAGATGAGACTTCTATACCTTTACAGTGCTGGGTGTGAGGCGGAGGGCAGGCTTGGCGGTAGCTCGGATGCTAAGAGGAACTTTTTCGCCCACAGTGGATTGCTAAAGGAGTGTACTGAGGTTGAAGTTAAAGGCGGCAAGATATACTTGAGCTGGACGAAGGATAGGGTTGGAGAGATAAAGAAGTGGCTGAAGGAACCGTAGGTTGGTTTGTGGAGCTGAGGCCGGCGATGACTAAACGTGAGGCTTGTGGTTGGTGAAGTGGGCCTTAGTTGAAATCCCACGAGCTCTGGTGGAAGATGGTTTCTCCTGAGAGCCGCCGATGCGGTGCGTGTTTAAGAGGGGCCTTTAAAAAGGGTTCCCGTTCCCCTCCTCAGGTACAGCTTTATGTTTCGTTTCGATGCCAGCTTTTTCAGTTTCCTATCAAATGTTGCCAGGGGGTATTGCCTAAGGAGGCGTATTAAAGGATCAATGCATCGTTGAAGTGCGATATGGGAGGTCCACGATGTGATTCGCCTCGTCATGAAAGTCGAGGTCTTCAAAGATGTCATATTAGGATGTTTGTGACTATTACCACGCGCATCCGCTCATTCCCTTCCTCTACCGACCGCTCTATTTCTTCAGGACTTAGCTTCCTTCCGAGCCTTAGCGTCCTCCTTTCCTCGTTCAGTTTCCTTATCAAGACCCCTATCCCGTCCACCTCGACCTCGAGCATTCCACCCTCTCTTATCTCGATGGATCTCGTGACGGAAGCCGGAACCGCAATCTGATAGTTGCAAGCAACCTTCGTCACCAGCACAATATTTACTTCCATCACACCATTGAAGAAACCTTTAGAATAAAGTCCGACGTAGGATCTTCTTTTTCCTTGAATTTTCTTATTTCTCCAGAGATGATGTAGAGGGAGCTGGTTAGAGAAGCTCCACAGCAATTTAACATGCTGGGCTGACGATGACCGAGTTCGTCCTCGCCAGCAAGCTTCATGAAGGCAGGTTCGCAAGCCTCTGCAGGAAGCTCAGGCAAGCAAAGCAACTAACGGAAACATTTCAATTTAGAGACAATTTAGAGAAGGAACATGTCCAAGTAAAGGTTAGACGAAAGATTATTTCACGTTAGCGTCAAAGGTCTCTTAAGGGGACGATAGGCTCCTTTACTGACAGCACTCGGGGACCGTTGAAAGACGTATTAAAAATAGCGGCGGGTTTATGTCAGGTCTCCCACTAGCTGATCACTTAGAAGGCGGCTTACCGGGCAAACGACTACTGTACCACCTTTCGAGCGCCACCTTAATATCATAAGCAATATTACTCATTTCATCAGTAAGGTGATGAGAGTATCTGTAATGAGGACTACGACCTACAATTCCGAATGCATAAAGAGAACAAACTTCTATGGTTATCTCCGTCCCGCCCTTCTTCTTCCTCTTAAGCGTGATCGAGAATTTGGGATTCATTAGAAAGACTAATGGAACGATTTTTATCGTTCCGAGAGTGACGTATGTTCTGTACTCATTGATTTCTCCTCTTTCGTGTTTTTCGATTACGTTTGATATACTTTTGGTTCCAGCGTGGAGAAGCCTTAGCCCGACGGATAGCGGAATAAAGGAGGATAAGGTGAATCTCATTGTGGAGGCAAAAAGTTCATTGGAAAAATTGACCAACATGAATAATTGGAGCTGGAAAGCTGTGAATTCGGACCTAAGAACCGAAATGTACGAAGAGAGAAATAAGTAATTGAGTGTGGGTATGCCGCCGGTTACACCCCCTACCTGTGAAAGTCCGGACAGAAATGCTAGAAAAAGAAGAATGAGACTGAAGAATAAGAAGTTATGCTGGAAAATTTTTCTTGTAAGATACCAAGCCACCATTTGTGTGGCAATAAAAATTGCGATCGCTCCTTTAAAGCAGAATGTAAAAATTACTTCATTGCTGAGCGTCATGGGGATTACGAAGACAAGGCATAAGAAAAAGAATATAGTATCATATGGGGGTGTCATGTTAAAAGCTATGGAATGGGCCAAGGATACTAGAAAAGACCATAATGTTATGGAGTAACTGAGAACCATTGGTGACCAGAACAGTATGCCGAAGATGTAGAGGAGGAATGCGCCCACAACTACTTCGGCGTAACCTTTATCTTCGCTGGGCCTAAACTTGAGTTTGAGTTCCTTGGACAAAATATCGACACATTCTTCTATACTAAGGGGAACAGTGAAAGTTAACAATCTTTACATTCCCCCCCACGTAGCAGCATCTTCGAAGGAATATAATAATATTGTTTTTCTTATTTTCTTATATTCATTGTGGTTTTTGGTATACGTTGTGTCAGCTATATGGTGTCAACCTACCTTTCTTTGCCTGCTTCATAGATTAATTGTCGGAGTGCGTTCGGGGGGCGACGTAACATGATTGGCGGATTTCGGGTGCGGTATTATAATTTGGCAGTTGGAATCGACCTTTGCTAAACGGGCACAAACTTTTTGCTCTAGGTTAAGGTGTATCTCTTTCTTCGCTTCTAGCGTTCTATTCAGTGTTTTTCCTTGTTTTTAATTGTATGGATCGCTGGTGCTGAGTCTTAGCTTTTCCGGTGCAACCTTGATATCTTTCTGCTTGAGTGGTTCTTCGGTGCTGGTTTTTACGTCTAGAGTTTTGGTAGAGGATGCGTTTCTAACTGCATCTACCAGATGGAGGACGACCAAGAAAACGAAGGATAGTTACTAAGGGACAAACTGGTTTATTTTTTAAGCGCAAAATTTTTATTCTTGATTCAAATACTCAGTGAGTTTTGGTGAAAATTGGTGGGGGGGGTATTGTAAATAAATGGGTAAAAATATATGGAGGACGTCGTAATGCTCCTGTAGATTTTGCTGGTAGTGTTGCCTTTGACGAAGAAGGGAACATTATTGTGGCTGGAAGCACGGGCTCCTTTGGTGCTGGCGGCTTAGACTTCTGGGTTTTGAAGCTGGACAAAGACGGAGACATAGTCTGGCAGAAGGCTTATGGAGGAGAGGAGGATGAAGATGCTCGCAAGGTTGCTGTTGACGACGAGGGAAACATCGTGATTGTTGGACTCGAGCGTTTTCCTTTCAGCAAGAAGAGTGACGTTTGGGTTTTGAAGCTGGACAAAGACGGAGACATAGTCTGGCAGAAGGCGTGCCGAGGGAAAGGTAACAATGAGGCTAATTGTCTTGCTATTGATGGTGAGGGAAACATCGTGGTTGCTGGAAGCACTGAGACGTTTGGAGCTGGAAAAAGAGACGTTTGGGTTTTGAAGCTGGACAAAGACGGAGACATAGTCTGGCAGAAGGCGTATGGAGGAAAAAATAACGATGAAGCTCATAGTGTTGCTATTGATGAGGATAGAAACATTATTGTGGCTGGAAGCACGGGCTCCTTTGGTGCTGGCGGCTTAGACTTCTGGGTTTTGAAGCTGGACGAAAACGGGAACATA
>JAHLWW010000159.1 GCA_019057715.1 Candidatus Jordarchaeum sp. JNZ_1113 | reverse complement strand
TTGGCCTTGGAAGGGAAGAATTTTCGAGCAAAAGTGAATAGTTTATGAGCTTGAGTTTTTAACGCCAAGTTTTTATATTTATGTTAGCATAATCTCTCAGATAATGCATGATTCCGCTTGGAGGTGGGTGATCCTTTTCTCAAGACAAAAGGTTTAAATAATATGAGTTTCACTTCTTTATATGCGAAGTATGATTGTTTGCATGTATATTTTTTGCGAAAATTGCTATTACGAAAAAATATATTGAGGAATTCGTAATAAAAACGACTTCGCTGGAGCGTATCCTTAATGCATTCTCTTTCACCATATTGTTCATGGGTTAATAACAGGTTACCAGCTCTTAGGTTTAATTTACTCGCAAAACAGAAAACTGATGGAATTATTAGAGGACAAGTCTTATCCATCAGTTTAGAGGCGTCTAAAATGTTTAGGTGGAGGGGGCGCGCTCAAGTGGAGGAAATGCCTTCGTTCCTCGAGCTCCCCATAAGGCTTAATGGTTTAGCCGGCCGAGTGGACTTCTTCACCGAGTTCGGCAGTCTTCTCGGTGTAAGAGGAGAAGTAATATACGTCGAGGTTAACCCCCTCGGTTCATTCATAAATGAGGTTGACCATGTAACTGTGATCACAACCAAGGGACAGTATGATTTTGTTTTGAAGACTTTTTCCTCTTGGGGGCTTTTGAAGTGGTTCCCGTTGTGGATTGCCTCTTACGCTAGAGCCAATTTCAGCGTGAGCGGTAAGAGTAGGCTGAAGAACGAGCTGAGGGCGCGCATAGCCCTAGAGAAAGCAGGAGTCAAAGTACCCTGCCTGTACTGCTATGACATGAAAAGAATGAAGGCGATGTATGAGTTCATTAAGGGCGAAAACCTGGATGAGCAAGTGAAGACAGCTAGAAAAAACGACAACGTTGAAAACCTAGAAGGCACTTACGAAAAAGTGGGCTTAGAAGTAGCTAAGATACACTCTTCAGGTTACATTTTAGGGGACTGTAAGCCAGCAAACGTCATACAATCAAGCAACGGGCAGCTCTACTACGTTGACTTGGAGCAAGCTAGGAGTGGCAATAAGAGGCTTAGCGGGTGGGATGTCTGCGAGTTCCTAATGTTTACAGGTCGCTTTTTCCTGCTCCCAAAGAAAGCAAGAAAGCTCTGCGAAGCCTTCCTCAGAGGCTACCTAGAAGAGGGGGACAAGAAGGTGCTTAGGGAGGCAGCATCCATAAAGATGAGCCAACCCTTCGTGGGGCTGGTGTCGCCTGCGGTTATCCAGTCCCTTAGAAGCTTAATGCTCGAGTACGCAGAGTAGCGCGGTTTCAGCCACCATATTTCTCCCAGTGAAGGATTTCCCTTAACGGTCTTCGGGAAGGTGGGCTCGGGTTCTCTGCAGGATACCCCAAAGCTATTATTGCGAATGGCTCCACATGCTCGGGTAAGCATATCAGCTCTCTAACTTTCACCTTGTCGAAGACAGAGTCCCAGCAGGTTCCCAACCCTAGGGCATGCGCAGCCAGCATCATGTTCTGTATGGCGACGGAGGCGTCCAAAGGAGCAAAGTAACTTACTCCGAGCTCACCATAACGGGACCGTGCCCTAGAAAGATTTACACACACTACAAGGGCGACAGGAGCATCCTTAAGGTACCTAGCGTATCCCGAGACGTCAGCCATGATACTTCTCTTCTCCGGGTCTGTAACCACCACAACCTCGACAGGCTGAGTATTACCCGACGACGGAGCCCATCTCCCAGCATCAACAATCTTTTCGATAAGCTCACGTTCAACAGGCCTAGAAGTATACTTCCTCACACTTCTTCTACCCTTAATAGCATCAAAAACATCCATAAAGACCACCGAAAAACAGAGAGAAGGAAAAATAGTATAAAAAGAGTTAGCATAGAGCACTAAAAGTCTTAAGCGAAAATAAACAAGAAAAGGGGGAAAGCGGGTTTAGCTTCCTGCCATGGCTTTCTCTCTTAGTATCCTTCTCAGCACTTTTCCTGCTGCACTCTTCGGCATCTGGTCTATGAACTCAACCATTCTCGGGTACTTATACGCTGCCAGCCTCTGCTTGCACCACTCGATGATCTCTTGCTCGGTAACCTTACCCTTGTAGTCTGGTTTGAGCGTCACGTAGGCTTTGATGTTCTCGCCTGCCTCGGGGTCCGGAACTCCGACTACAGCTGCCTCCAACACAGCGGGATGCTCATAGAGAACTTCCTCAACGTCCCTTGGATACACAGAGTGGCCCTTATACTTTATAATGTCTTTAACTCTGTCTACGATCCAGAAGTAGCCGTCTTCATCCATCTTCGCTATGTCACCGGTCCTTAACCATTTGAGTCCTCCAGCTTCGAAGAACACCTTTTTCGTTTCCTCAGGTCTGTTCCAGTACCCCTTCATCACTTGGGGGCCGCTCACAACTAGCTCTCCTTCCTTGCCGGGAGGCAACCACTCCATCGTGTCCGGATCTATTATGCCTGCAAGGGTGCTAGGTATAGGAGTCCCTATAGAGCCAATTTTCCTCTTCAGTAAGGGCGACGTGGTGTGTGTCACGGGGCTAGCTTCTGAAAGACCGTAACCTTCAACTATTGGAACCTTGACAACTTCATCCCACTTTTTCACAACTTCAACTGGGATAGAAGTGGCTCCATTGTTGACGTAAACTAGGGAGGACATGTCGACTTCCTTGATCTTCGGGTGGTTTAGAAGAGCTACGAATAAGGGCGCAACACCGAAGAAGTAGTTTGGCCTATATTTCTGAATGGCGTCTAGTATCTCGCCTGGGTCAAATCTTGGGAAAATTATGCCCATAGAGCCAAACGCCATGCCCATTATTAGGTCCACTGTTTGTCCGTAAATGTGGTACCATGGAAGTATGCTTATACCGATAACCCTGTCTATCTTAAACCTCTTCTTCACTCCATCATTGTACGGCTGGCATTGGTAAACGTTCGACACGACGTTCCTGTGCGTCAGCATTGCAGCCTTAGGTAGCCCAGTTGTTCCTCCAGTATACTGGAGGACCGCGATGTCCTCTTGCTCTACTCCCGGATTTAGTTCTTCCCAAGATTTAGGCTCTGTTTTCATTATGAGGTCTATCATGTCGTGTACGCCTTCACCGTCCTGAATTTGCGCCTTCTGGCCCATTATGTTGAATGCGATAACGTTTTCGACTTCGGTTTCCTCTTTGACTGCCTTGAAGTGCGGGTAGAACATGTCCATTACGAATAGTGTTTTGCTTTCACTATCCTTAAGCTGGTATCCAACCTCTCTGGCTACGAAAAGCGGGCTGAGCGCCGTGACCTTGGCACCTATGGCGTGGGCTGCGAAGTACGCTATGGCGAACTGCGGGCAGTTCGGTGAGTGGATCGCAAATGTCTCGCCTTTCTCGATCCCAAGATTCTTGAGTGCGGTTGCGAAACGCCTTATCATGCCGTCCAGCTGGTTGTATGTAAATTCTCGCCCATAGAAGATCTGAGCAACCATGTCTCCGTATTTTTTAGCTGCAGACGCAGCGATGGTAGATATTGTTTCGTTCTCAGGTATTTCGACCTCTGCAGGTAGCTCAGGCGGATACGACTTAAGCCATATCCTGTTCTTAATATAGTCTGGCAGCTCTTTTCCAGAAGCCTTCTTACTCATGGAATCACCTCTCCCTCAAACTCCCCTTCGAAAGAGAGGAATCGCACCTTTTTAAATTTTTCCATTCGAAAAAATACACGAAAAGTTCGGATAAACATAAAAAATTGAAGCGTTTAACTATATGGGTTTGGGATTGCGTGCCAGCCTTTTGATTGTTTCTTTAGTGTTGAAGCTGTTTCAGGTGTTCTTTACCGCATGTTCCATAAACTCCTTTTCGGCCATAAGTTTTTCGACATCCTTCTCCAAACGCTCGATTTCGCCGGATGGGTTTGGCGCGTTTCCCCCCCTCATCCGCAACAATTCTTTTGGCAAGGCCTTCAACCTCGCTTTTATGCTTGCCGATTTCTTTTACAGCCTTCGCCTTTTCATCCTTTAAAGCCTTCAAGGAGGCTTCGCTGTAGGCTTTCAATCGATGAAATAGCTGTTTCCTCTGTTAGCCTTGACTTGTCGTCTTCAAACGCCTGAATGGACTATTGAAGCTGGCTTTTGTACTGCTCAAGTTTCAGCGCTTCCTTCTTAATTCTTAAGTTATTCCATGTATGAACTGTAGTTTCACTTGGTTAGAGAAGGCTTTTTGAGTTTCTGCTCAGCATCAAGAAGCCTTTAGATGTTAAGCTTTAATTGGCTTATTTGTTCTGGCTTTTTGAGGCTTCCATTTTAAGCATGGAGACTTCAGCCTTCATCCGTTCACTTTCTCCCTGAAGGAGGATATTTCCCCGCTACAATAGCGCGCCCACATACCATGAAAAGTCCTGCCTCTCGAACGAGGCTTTGACGATTTTAGAATTCTCCTTCAGTTTTTCAATTTCGCCATCCAGGTTGCCTTTCTCCCTCGGTAAGCCTCCTCCAAAACCTTGCTCTTCAGCCGTAAACGTTTTCAAGTGCATTCTAAAAAATAGAATTGAGTTATAGCTAAGGACCACAGCGGAATGTAAAATAGCAAATTTCGATTACAATATCTCAATTATTGAAGTCGAAGGGAAATAGAAAAAGATTTATGTTTTTTAAAGTATAAATTCGGAGAGTTCTTAAT
>JAHLWW010000158.1 GCA_019057715.1 Candidatus Jordarchaeum sp. JNZ_1113 | reverse complement strand
CAGTAGTACTGATGTCATCGCTAAGCTTTGCAGTTCTAGCAGTTCTCGGCGGTCTCCTCGCCATAATAGGGGCAGCGGTTGCAATTCTAATGGAAGGTGCTCTCGGAGCATAAAGGCGCTAAACGTCTTCTCATCGAATTTTTCTTTTTCTTATTTTTGAAACTTAAAGCGTTAAGAGCCATGTTAAGAAATTTTAATTTGGGCTAAGATGAAACCCTTTCATAGGGATATAGATGGTTGGTCCTCAACTTCCTCGCGAAATCTGCGTTTTATGTAAAGGTTCACGGCTTCTTTGTGGTAAGCCTAGGTGCCCCATACTTATGAAGATGCAATACCTTGTTCCGGTTAAGGATTCCGTGCTGAAGCAGGATATTTCGGGCTCTTCTCCACCTTCGTTTTTTGTAGGGCATTTCGGTTATCCCCGGGTATTTGTCGGTCCAATGTTGCCTCCGGTTGCCGGAGAAGACACGATTATTTTTGATAGGGTGGAGGAGTGGTTTGGAAAGAGCATTGAGGAGATTTTAGGTTATAGGAGCCTGCTTGTTAGGGGAATGATTAAGACGGACGTTAAGGGAAAATGGGAACGCATACTCTTGGATGCACAGGAAGCTGCGATGAGTTTCAAGCCGGTCGACATGGAGGTTCTCTTAGAGAGAAAGCCGCGTTTCAGGGTGGAGTTCGACAGCCACTCGCAGCCTATGGGTCCTTCGGCGCCTTTAAAAAACCTTAAAGTTGTGGGGGAACTTGTTGTTCCGCGTAGTGTTAACAGAGTTGTAGGAGATACTGATCTTAAAGCTTCGGAGGGTGTAGTGCAACTTTACCTTGAGGGGATGCCTGTAAGTTATATTTCGCGGTTGTTTTCAGCTGCTCTGCTCGGAGTGGAGAGAGATAGGCGGCTTGTTCCAACCAGGTGGGCGATAACGGCGACTGATGACATTGTATCTCGAAAAATCCTTTCAAAAGTTAAGACTTACTCTGAGATAGACCAGATTCTTGTTTTTAAGGAGTCTTACCTCGACAACCACTTCGTAATACTTATGATTCCACATGCTTGGAGTTTTGAGCAGCTTGAGGCATGGTATCCTGGCACAGCTTGGCTCCTTAAAGGTAGGAGACCCATTGTAGTAGGGGACTATGAAGGATATAGAGGGCGAAAAGACTATGCTAGCAACGTCTCAGGTGCCTATTATGCTGCACGCTTAGCGGTGGCAGAATACCTTGATAGGATCAAAAGACAAGCACTTGTAATAGTGTTCCGTGAAGTTAGGCCAGGATACATTATGCCTCTGGGTGTTTGGGTTATAAGAGAAACAGTTAGATCAGCTTTAAATAGGGAGCCAAGGGTATTTGATGAAATAAGTGAAGCGCTAAAGTACGTGAAGGAAAATCTTAAGCTCGAGTGGGATTATTGGAGGACAAAAAGCAGGCTCTTAGAGTTATTATTGAAACAAAGGACGATTAAGGAGTTTCTTGGCTCCTGAGGCGATTAACGAGTCTTTCAACCTGCTCGACCGCTGTTCCTATGTAGTTCTTAGGGTTCAGCCATTCTTCGAGCTCTTCTTCAGTAACTAGGCTTCTTAGGGTTTCATGCTCAAGTATTGCTTTCTTGAACGGGATTTTTTCCCTAGCACATTTTAGTGACAATTCTCTAAGAATCTCATGCGCTTCTTGCCTGCCCAATCCTTTCTTAACCAGGTTTAGCATAACGTTTTCACTCATCATGAGACCACCGGTAAGGTTTAAGTTTCTCGCTATGTTTTCATAGTTGAACTCCAGCCCCTTGAGTATCTGAACGATTTCAGAGAGAATATAGTCTAAGAGAATGAATGATTCCGGAAGAATAATCCTTTCAGCTGACGAGTTTGTGAGGTCGCGCTCGTGCTCTAGGAGGGCGGCGTTCTCTAGTGCTGGGAACACGTGAGACATTATAACTCTTGAAATGCCGCATACTCTCTCCGACCTGTGAGGGTTCCTCTTGTGACTCATAGTTGAGGAGCCAACTTGCTTGGCGCCAAACGGCTCAGAGACTTCCCCGATCTCCGTCCTCTGAAGATCCCTGATCTCCTTAGCTATTCTGTTAAGTGTCGCTGCTATAAGAGCGTTAAGGAAAATCAACTCAGCATAGTTATCACGTGGAACTATTTGATTGGCGATTTCAACCTCACCTATGCCCAGCTCCTCCATCACGAGCCTCTGAACATCGAATCCCTCCCTGCCGAACCCAGCCATAGTGCCAACAGCCCCACTCATCTTCCCCACAATAACTCTCCTAGCGCACTCTCTTAGCCTCTCTAAGTGCCTGTTAACCTCACTAGCCCATATAGCGAACTTCATTCCATACGTGAATGGAAGAGCATGCTGACCATGAGTTCGCCCTACACAAACGGTCTCCTTGTGTTCCATCGCTAAGCCAAGCAGCACATCCTTTAACTCCCTAAGCCGCTTCTCAATTATTCTGGTGGCATCCTTTAGCATTAAAGCCCAAGCAGTGTCAACAATGTCGTAGCTTGTTGCACCCAGATGCACATATTTTCCAGCATCTCCTTCGCAAACTTCGGATAGAGCTCTAACCATAGCCATAACGTCATGGTCAATCTTCTTTTCGATTTCCTTGACCCTCTCAAGTTTCACATATTTAACTGAAGCTTTACGAGAAATTTCCTCTGCAGCCTCTGAGGGTATCCGTCCTAATCTAGCATGAGCTCTCGCGAGTGCAGCCTCAACATCTAGCCACCTCTGAAGTTTATTCTCTTCCGTGAACACCTTCTTCATTTCGTGCGTGTAATACCTATATTCGCATGGATGAACACTCAACTAACACCACCAAGACACCCTCTTTATCCCCCCTGAGGGGAGGAGAGGAAGAAGCAGCTTAATCAGTTTCTCAAAGAAAAAGGAAAAATTAAAACCCGGCAAACTAAATGGGAGATACGATGTTCACTTCTTAGCCAGCACTATTTCGATCGTTGAGACGTTGATTGGGTTGCCAGCCTCTGTGTTTATTGTCTCAGTGCCTATTCTTATTTCCTTGGGGTAAACGTCGCTCATGAACCTGTTTCTGACAATCTCTGCCACGTCTACTGCTCTACTAATTGACCTTCCCCTAGCTTTTATGACAACTTCGTCCTTTCCATTGTGGAACAGGGTTATGCAAGCTAAAACATAGTTCATTACAGGTTTACTTCCCACGAATATGCTGTTTTCATCTGACATTTTTATTTCCTCCTGTCTATGTTAGAGCCGCCAATGAATTCTTGGTCGTTGGATATAACTACGACATAAATAAAAAGTTTTCGGGTTCAGTTAGATCATCAATAATGCCCTATCTCTTAGACAGCCCTTTAATCGTGTAAAAAATGGGAGATATATTTTTTATTGTGTATGGTTTTTAAGAAATCTGAAGTTGATTAACGAGGGAAAGGAAGATGATCAGGGAGTTTTATGTGTTTCAGAGGTCAGGAAACCCGGTGTTCCATAAAAGTTATGGTGAAAAAAGGGTTGATGAAGCTCTTCTTTCAGGATTCCTTGCGGCCGTCTTCTCCTTTGCGAAGGAGATAGGGCATGGTGAAATACAAAGCATGGTGATGAAGGATACTGTCTTTGTATATGAGGTAGCGGGGGATCTCATATTTGCTGTTGCCGTAGACATAGATGACGATGAAAATGCAGCGAGAAGTTTTCTTTCTCAAGCTATTTCACTTTTCTCTGATTTTTACAAGGGTAGAGAGGAACAAGCAATCGACTTTTTCGGCGAAATACTGGGGCCGTTAATTATCGAGTATAACTCTCGGCTTATGGTTAAGGAAGTTTTCTGCACCCCTTTCCTGATTTCAGACGAGGAGGAAAGCGAAGAAGTTTCTCTTGCCGTGGCTTTCTTAATGTTGGAAAAGATGAAAGGTCAGAGGATCGGTTTACTTAAGAGGAAGAGCGTGTATATCCGTTCTGTTGCTAAGATCCTTTGGCCATTCTGGATTGTTCCTGCGGAGGCAGGAAGTTGCTTGATAGTGGATGGCTTGTTTAGGGAGCCAATTACAATAAAGTGTTTTTCACCTCCGGATTTGAAGGAAGAGGATCTAATAAGTTCGAAAAGCGACCCCTTGAAAGCGATCGATAAAATCGCCCGGACTTTGAAGGAGAAGGGCACTTATGAGACTTTTTCGATACCTGGCCTAGTTGGGTACGAATATGTTCAAGAGTTGACTTCGTTTTTCTCTTATGCACGAACCTCTAAGGTTAAGGATGCGGCCATTTTAAGTCCTATCATTGGTGAGGCTGAAGTTAACGGTGTGAAGGAGAAGTTTCTAGAGGTACTTAAGGCCGTTAAAGAAAACGCTGAAAAATTGAAAATAATAAGTGAGAAGGTAGTTGAGACGGCGGAGACGCATATTAAGAGTTTAGAAGAAGAAAAATTAAGGATAGAAAACGAATACCTAGAGAAAATTGAGAAGCTTAAGCAGGAAATCAGTGAAGAAAAGAGGAAGGCTGAGAAGGAAAAGAGCCAGATAAGGAGGGAGATAGGAGAATGGGCTTGCCAAATGGCAGGAAGAGATGTTGAGAACGCAAAGGAGGGTATGATTTCTCTTTCATCCTTCATGACGAGCGTCATCAATTTCGTTTCTAGTTCGCTTAAAGCAAGTGAGGGAGAGGAGGACAAATTAGGCCTTTTGGAAGAGTTTGTTTCGT
>JAHLWW010000157.1 GCA_019057715.1 Candidatus Jordarchaeum sp. JNZ_1113 | reverse complement strand
ATCCCCTACGATCCCGAATTAATCGCGGAGCTGAACATTGAACGCTTCGAGTTGACAAAAGAGGGAAAAATCAGATTCAGCCATCCAGAAGGCACCAATGACGACCGTTTTTGAAGTTTAGCCCTAGCCGCCTACGCCGCAAGAACACAACCACAACCAAAAATTTGGATAATCCCACGCAACAGCCCTCCTGAACAAATAGAATGACAGAACTCGCTAGCCCCAAAGCGCTAAAGATGCGGCAAAACATAAGCGGCCCCGAATTCAACAGCCCTGGGACATGGCAACGGCATCCGCAGCACACAACAAAATTGTGTGGCTAGTCAATTTAAATTACAAATGCACAGACACACTTGCATGAATAATATTATTACAATAGAAATGACTAAAAGGATGGTTAAGTTTTTGTATATGAAAAAGTCTGTAACGGCGATTGCTGCCTCAATAGTAATTGCACCATCAACTATGACAAGCGCTCCGGCAGCCAAGCTCTGACAATTGAGCTGAAACTTTTCTATGGGCTATGATGTCACCTAATCCCGCAGGCGCGAGCCAAAGCGTCCCCATCACAGTTCAGGCGGATAAAACATTACCTACAGCCATGGGTGTTACCCTTTTCGTTTCTTTTGATGCCCACGAGTGTTATCAAGTTTTCAGCGCCTTGACAGCATGGAACATCCATAGAAAAAAGTGTTCAAGCTTAAAATCATGTATGGTTTTTCTCCTCTTTGCATGTTGGATATAAAAATGGAAGATTGAAGTTTTAGCCTGCCTCTATTCTTGGGGCTATTTTCGTTTTCTAAGTGCGTATAGGTTGAGGATGCCTATGGCTATGGCTATGGCAACCAGCACTGTCAGGGCTATGTTCCATGGCTGTAGGGACTGAATGGTGGACTGCATGGTTTCAGCCTGTTCAGCAACCTGCTCCGCTGTGGCAGGCGCTGGACCGGCGGGCGGCGCTGGGGTTACGTGGATTACGGTTCCGGCGGTGGAGCTTCCGTAGCTTTCGTCGCCTTTGAACACGGCGATTATGGTGTAGGTGCCTTCCTGCGGAGGCGCCCAAGCCAATCCATAAATGCCTCCAGCCAGCGGGTTAGTGGTAACCGTGTCCACATACCTGTAGGAGCCGTCTGGATAAATGGCGTACAACTCCACAGGGACACCTTTAACCTCAGCAGGCACCGGCTTCTGCATATGTAGATACTCCATCCATGCACTCATGCTTTCCTTTGCAACGCAGGGTGTACCCTTCTGGCCAGGAGACTCATCCAAAACCTTACCCCTAATGACCACGGTTGAGCCCAAAGAAACACCTGTAGAAGGCGCCTCAACGCTTACAGAGCTGGGACCTTTACCGAAAGAGTATATCCGATTGTCATATGAATTGAGGGTTAAGATGTAGCCGTCAGCGATTGCCGGATCCCGCATCCATCCTGAGATGCTCCAAATCTCTTTTCCCGTTTCCGCATCTATGGCTATGAGCCTACCGCCACGATATAGGGGTTGCGTAGGCGAGTGTTCGCTGGTGGAGATGAAGACTTTGTGGTCGGCAACAACAAGTGCATAGGTAGGCGTGTATTCAGGTGATCGTGCTCCCGCTGTGCCCCATATAGGCCATGAACCGTAGGGCGTTTCAAACCCGCTGCTTCCTGAATAGTACTCCCATAGCTTTCGGCCAGTTTTAAGATCATAAGCCCTTACGTATCCTCCCATGTCTCCAACGAAGAGTTTGCCATAAGCAATTACTGTCTCCACGTAGAAGCAGTTCCAATCGGTTGGGCCAGGGTCAGTGGAGAATAATTTTTGGCCTGTGTACAGGTCATATACGTGTTCCTGAAGGGTTTCTTTTTGGTGGAAGACATATACTCCCTCGCCAATAGTGCAGAAGTCGAAGGATGGTGCGCTGCTCGCTACTGAGTAATTATATATCCACATTTGTCTACCCGTTTTTGCATCGTAACCTATATGCGCCAAGTTTGTTTCACCGGTTGCAGAGGTTATGGTTGCGGTGGCAAGTACAACTTCACCATTGGTTCCAACTATTGATTGCCCAGAGGGCCCGCTTATCGTGACGTTCCAGTCAACTCCTTTACGCCAGTCATAAGTTCCGCGCTGAAGTCTCAGCTGCCCACCATAAACGCCAAGTTCACGGGCAGCTTGACTTTGATAGGTTATAAGGCCATTATTATTGAAGCATGTGGTGGAGTTCCATAGAACCATCCATCTTCTCGCAGCGTTTAGGACGTATGCGAGCAATTCTCCGTGGGGTCCGAACAGAAACTGGCCGGTGGACGCATTAGAAAGTTGAAGTATTTTGTTGCCGGTGAAGGCGTCATAAAGTTTATAGACGTTTGCCTCACTCACTCCCAAGTCCCATAGATATGCGATGCCTCCATGCTGATTGATGGATTCATATACAAACACCTGCCCCAGTGAAATCACAGTATTATTTTTCCACCATAGTTCTTCGCCTGTGCGTACATCGACGCAGGCAACTCCCTCCCATAGGCTTGAGCTTAAACGCGTATTATAGTAGAGCCGCCCTTGGATTATTACCACAGGGCTCCACTTGTCCTCGTATGATAGCCCTTCATAGTACCCCATTGACCCAAACTCGCCACCTATGAGGCCGCCGAAATCTATAGGTTTTGTCCACATAATATGCGGAGCGCCTGGCGCTGTAGTGTATGGATTAAAGGCATTTGCAGCTATTCCGGTAATGTTATACATTCCAGTAAGCCAATTTCCAGAAATAGAGCTCCACTCTCTATATTGCGCGTCTATTGGGCGTCTCCAATAATCCGTCGGGAGAGGTGTCTCAGGGAAATATGGCACTGGCTCTTGCTGCACTATGATTTCTAGCTTTCGGCTTGTGCTTGGTTTGTAGTAATTACTTCCAATAGTTTGCCCCGGAAAGTTTGCTTGGAAATAGTATTTGCCGACTTTTTTTGGCACGTACTCCAGCCAATTGCACCCTACGATGTCGGATTTAAAGGGTCCCTTAGTTTCGGTGGTTCCGTCAGGCGTCGTCACAGTTATCGTTACATTCTCCCATCGGGCACCCGTGGGGGGCGGCATATGGAAAATCCAAGTAATCAATAAGGTCTGATCAACACCAATGGGATTGGGACGCGCAACGATGAACAGGTATGTAGCTATCTCGGCTGCACTTACATTTGATACGCTGACAGTCAAAAGAGAAATCACAATCATGAGGCATAGAGAAATTTTTAGAACGCTCATCCCTTCAAACCTCCATAATTTTTGCATTGCGCACCTTCGCTGTTCAAAGCGTTTTTAGACATATCCTATTCTCCCTCTTCTTCTCATCTTTCCCAGAAAATAATTTTGAGGGGAATTTAAGGAATAGTGAGTGACATCCTCACAAACAAGTAAAGCAACAATTAACTTAACAGTTTAAATATATGCACCTGCGTATTATATTAAAGGGTGTTTAAAATTAGCGGATATATCACCATCTCGGGGCGAAGCTGTCCAAACCTTGACTAGGCTGGGACTCACCTGTCTGCAGGCGAGGGTTTATCTCGCTCTTGCCAGAATGGAAAAAGCAACTGCAAAAATGATCTCAAAGGATAGCCAAATTGATCGTGCAGAAGTTTATCGGACGCTTTCTGGACTTCATCAACTGGGTTTAGTTGAAAAAGTGGTTAATGCACCAACCTTCTTCAGAGCGCTTCCAGTTCAGGAAGCGCTGCCTATGTTGCTGAGACGAAAAGAGAAGGAATACAATGAAATTAAGGAGAAAACAGAGGATTTGTTAGAAAATTTAAAGCGCGTGCATAACGAAGAAAAGACGCGTTGGATGGATGAAGGGCAATTCATCATATTTCCGGAAAAAGAACGCAGCCTCCACAAATTCAGAAAAATGGTTGAAAATGCTGAAATAAGCGTGGACATGATCCTCCACGGGGTGTGCTTCAACTACGGGATGACCGAAGACGCTTGGTTATGGAAAAAAGCCGTAGAAAAAGGTGTAAAGATCCGATTCATAATATATAAACCTGAAAACGACAAGGCTGTATTACGAACAGTCCAATTTTTTAAGAGGAAAGGCTCTTTTAATATTAGATACTGTTTATCGCCTCCCCCGGCTACAATAGCGATATTCGACGGGAAAGAAATACTCGTCAGCACCTCACCAAATCCAGATCCCGCGAAAACATCTCGTTTATGGTCAAACAACCCTGGCCTCGTAACGATAATTCAAAGTTACTTTGAATTAATGTGGCGCAAAACAGAGAAAATCAGAAACAAGAAGTGCCTGTTGCATCCTGAGCAGCTTAACTATATGTCGTAATATGCATAGAGGTTATACGCAGCCTCTATAATAGTCTCAGACTCCTCATAAGCTAATGATGCCTCAGGCGGTACACTTGAGTTTCCATCATTACTTCAAGCCTGATCCAGCTGACCCCTGTAGGCGATGTAACCTCAATCGCAGCTTCCACATCTCACATATTGGATAAGCTTGTGCAGAACTACCCTTTTTAACGGGGTTCAATTGTCTTCTTCCAGAACTTGCCCTAATTGAAGCGACACCGTGTGATAGCCATCCACGTTGTCAACAATTTGTCAAAACCTTATTCCTCCCACATAGAGGCGTTTACTCCCAATAAAATCAAACAAAATGCTTAACCGTTCATGGTGGCGGCCGCCCTAAGGATCAGTTCATAAGCATCCCTATAAAG
>JAHLWW010000156.1 GCA_019057715.1 Candidatus Jordarchaeum sp. JNZ_1113 | reverse complement strand
GTCACTATGGTGTCCCCAGGGAAGACTACTCCTGAGAATCTGACTTCAAACGACTTTATCTTGCTCGGGTCGTTGCCGCAAAGCTTTCGCAGAATAGACCTGCAAGCGAAGCCGAAGGTACATAAGCCGTGAAGTATCGGCTTGTCGAAGCCAGCCAGCTTAGCGAAGTCAGGGTCAATGTGAAGCGGGTTCAGGTCCCCCGAGAGGCGATATATGACGTTTTGGTCCCTCCACGTTGTAAGCTGGTCCGCGAAGTCAGGCTCCCTCTGCGGAGGCTCGTTGCCTGCCTTGGGCCCACGTTCCCCTCCGAACCCACCAGCCCCCCTGATCAGGAAGCCAGCTATGTTGTCGAAGAGGCGCTCCCCGCTCTCCGTTCTGGTTTCAGCTTCCACAACCATCAAGGCATGCTTCACTTTGTCGTATATCTTCGCTATCCTCGCTGTGGTGAAAAGCCTCCCCTCCCTTGGTATTTCTCTGTGAAGGACGATTTTGTGTTCAGCGTGGAGTAGCCGAGTGAAGTCCACTTTCCCCTCAAACAGGCTCCAAGCAAGGGCAGGCTGAGCTATTATTGTTGCGAACGTCGGGTAAACCTTTAGTTTTTTCTCGTAGACGAAGTCTAGGTCATCGTTCCCTGCCCCTATCCCTATAGCGTATAGGACAACATCCTTCCAAGTGTAAGAGTACTCTAGAGGTTGTGAGACTTTACCAACAGCGTTGAGGTCTACCCCCACCAACCCAGATCACCCCCCAAATAATGGGGGCCGGCTTCCTAAAAAAGTTTCTTTAGGTCCTAACGAAGACCTTGACCGTTCCAAGGTCTAAGACCAACCTGCACGGGACATCTTGGGGAGGAGCGGTAAAGGGAGCTTCTACAATGTAGACCACGGCTTGGTTCAGAGCAAACCACCATGAAGCCGCCAACGTCCATAGGCTCACCACTTCGCGCCACATTCCGCTGGAGGTAGGGAGCCCGGTTAACGCCGTCACCGCTACAGCGTGGCTTGAGTCCAGTCCAATGTAGCATACAGGCTGAGGAGCGTTAAAAGCCACCCAAATAGATGATACATATATGGGGAACATGGTCGGCATTAGCTGGCCCTTAAGGTGAGGAGGCCAGAGGACCAGCGTGAGAAGGGATGAGAAGGACAGGAATGTGTTGCTCTTTATAAATGCCAGTTCTAATGGTGGGGGCTGGAATGGTTGGAACGGGTCCATGGTCTGAGGGGTTCCTCCAACTGCGGGTGTGGCGACCAGAAAGGACAACGTCAACATCACCATGAGTGCTGCTTTCAGCCTTCTCTTGCTCCACTTTATTTTTGAGAGAGTTATGCCGGCAAAGAAGGAGAGGGGGATGAGAAGGTAAAGGCAGAGGCGCGTCATGTAACTTATGAAGACGAGGAGGGAGATGGCGTAAAAAAGGTAGGCGAGACAGGCGTTATCCTTGTACTTTAGTGTCGACATGATGGAGGGCAATGCTAAGGCCCATGCTATGAAGGGGATGAAGGGGGTGCCTCCCGCTTGAACAGTAGAAATCCATTCTGCGTGGTTTGCTATGTGGATGAGCCATGGAAGATATGTGAGGAGTGCCGCTGATGCTATTTTCACGAAAAACTTCAGGTATTCTTCCCGCCTCACTAAGCTGAGAGCTAGGAGGGTTGCCACCGCTGTTACGGGCATTGAGAAGTGAAGCCATAATGCTACTGATAGTAGGAGGAGTGATGGCAAAGTTTTCTTTTTTATGAAGGAAGTGATGAGTGGCGGTGTGAGGGCTAGGACTATTGTTGCGGGCATCGTCATAACAGAGAGGAAAAGCAGGGGCGATGCGGACGCCAGGGTTAGAGAGGAGTAGAACGCCGCTTTCCTGCCTGCAAGCCCCCTCACCGAGAGCCAGAAAAGAAGTAGGAGTAGGGGGTAAGTGAAGGTCTTCACGATTCTAGCGGCTAAAAACACGTCTCCCCCCGAAGCCCTCATGAGTAAAGCCATAATCAGGTGAAGGAGTGGAGGGTAAAGGTGGGGTCTGCCAAGGGGAGCAAACTCCCAGAAGTCCCAGGTCGGAATAAAGCCGAAAAAGTATATCTGACGAGAAACACTCAAGTGGTAGAAGTCATCCACGAGGAGGGGGGGATTCACGGCGAGCAAGAGAAACGTGAGAATTCCCACTAGTGAGGGGAAGAAGGCATCGGGAGGGTTTATGTGTAAATGTTGAGCGCCGCTATGCTTCAGCAACTGAAAAGCCCCCTTTTTTATAATGGATGGCGGAGGAAAGGAGGGTATTTTTCTGTTTGAAAGATTACTTTCTGCGTTCTTCCACTTTGCTTAGCAACTTAGGGAGGAGCTCCTGCACGTCGGCTATCACTCCATAATGGGCAACGTTGAATATCGGCGCTTGAGGGTCCTTGTTCACTGCTATTATTAGCTCGCTGTCTTTCATCCCCATAACGTGCTGGAAGGCGCCACTTATCCCCAGCGCCAGGTAAACCTTAGGCTTCACGGTCTTTCCGGATATTCCAACCTGCCTATCCTTAGCTAGTAGACCACTATCGATTACTGGCCTACTGCCGGCGACAGCCCCATTAAGGAGGCTAGCCAGCTTCTCGGCCAGCTTAAGGCTTGGCGCAGCACCCCTTCCAACAGCCACTATGACCTCAGCCTTAGAAACGTCAATCTCCCCCTCCTCCGGCTCGATAATCCTCGAAAAGCGCCTCCTCAAAGGCTTGGATGGGGTCAGCCTTAGCTCAGTGACTTCGCCGCGGAGTTCTATTCCTTCCTTGAAAACGCCCTGCCTCACCGTTAGAACGCACGGAGTTCTGTTCAATTTTAAGTCCACCATGAGTTTTCCTTGGTATATGTAGCGTGAAACAATAAGCCCGCCTTCAACTGACGCGCCAACGACGTCCGTCACGATTGGGCACCGAAGCCTTACAGCTAGAAGGGGAGCAAGCTCACACCCTTGAGAAGTGTTACCTAGAAGCACTAGGTCAGGCGGCTCTTTCTCGAAAAGCTGTAACAGGACGTCGGCGTGGGATTCAGGATTATAATGTTCGAGCTGGCTTCCGCTTAAAGCCCAGACTTTATCTGCGCAACCGGCAAGGACGCTCGATAGCGCCCGTACATCATCGCCAACAATAACTGCTTCGCTTGTCCCGTCACCCTTAATCTTGTTGGCGAAGTTTAAGAGTTCAAGGCTTACAGGATTAATTTCTCCGAGCCTGTGCTCCGCGACAGCAAAGACCCTCATTAAATCACCCCCTTACTGCCTATGAGCTCGACAAGCTTCTCAGCGACCTCGGGCATAGACCCCTTTAGGATCTCTGCTCTCCTAGTAGGGGGAACGTAAATGCGCTCGACGAACACTGAAGGGCCCCTCAGCTTCACGACATGCTCCCTTAATTCCTTCGACCTGGCAGCCTTGATCCCCATTATTGAGACATACCTTGGCTCATTTATTCCACTCTGAACAGTAACCAAGCAGGGGAGCTGGAGGAATACCTCCTCGCGGTAGCCGCCTTCGATCTCTCTTACAGCACGAACTTCATCACCCTCGACGCTGAGCTCAACAACAGCTGTGGCGAAGGGGAGGTCGAGCATTGCCGCCGCAAGAACTCCAACCAATGCGTTATTCGTATCTTGACTCATGAAGCCCGAGATCACAATGTCGAAGCGCTCACCTCTCAGCACGTCAACTATAGCTTCAGCCGTCTGGTAAGGGTCAAATCCCGCCTCGACTGGCACCTTAACTGCCCTATCAACACCCATAGCAAGGCACTTCTTTAGCGTAGCATCACAATTGACGCCCACACTCACAGCGACAACTTCCCCACCATACTTCTCCTTCAGCCGGACAGCCTCCTCCACGGCATACTTATCCCAATCATTTATGTCGTAGGTGAGACAAACCGGATCAACGCTCTTTCCATCAGCACCAACACGGAGGGTCGACTCTGGTGATGGAGCATGCTTCACCAGAACAAAAACCCTCACTTTGACACCTCCCTACCTTAACGGGTGCTTCCTAACCACGCCGAGCACGGATGGCAATCCTCCAAGTAGCGCCCTGGCGACCAACTCAACCTCGACTTCTCTTGTTCCCTCATAGATCTCGAGCACACGCACATCCCGATACATCCTTGAGACCGCCTGTTCCCCCATGAAGCCGTAGCCTCCATGGATCTGCAGTGCTTCGCTCACCACGCTCTGTGCAACTCGCGCGGCAAAGTACTTCGCCATCGCAGTCAACCCGGGATCAGGCTTCCCCCTGTCAGCTGCAACGCCTGCCTGAAGCGCAAGCAACCTCGCGGCTTCAATCTTTGTCCTCATAACGGCTAGTTTCTCCCTGATTGCCTGGAAATCGACGAGGCGCTTCTCGAAGGCCTCCCTGCTCTTGGAGTACTCGAAAGCCAGTTCGAACGCTCCCTGCGCTATGCCAACAGCCTGGAATGCTGTGTGTATGCGGGTAAGGTTAAAGAACTCCATGGCTTGACGGAAACCATCACCCTCCACGCCAACTATGTTGCCCCGTGGAACCATTACGTCCTTAAAGGAAACTTCAGCGGTGTCACTTGCTCTTATCCCCAGCTTGTCGGTCAGCTTTCTCGCCTCAAGCCCCGGTGTTCCACGCTCCACAATGAAAACGCTCATCCCCTGATTTCTTTTAGGAGGGTTAGGGTCTGTTCTGGCTAGCACGACGTAGTAGTCCGCTATTGATCCATTCGTTATGAATGTTTTCAGTCCATTAAGGACATAGTAGTCCCCGTCTTTTTCGGCTCTCGTCCTGATGCCTGCAATGTCGCTGCCCGCCTGCGGTTCAGTAAAGCAGGCACAGCAAATCTTTTCCCC
>JAHLWW010000155.1 GCA_019057715.1 Candidatus Jordarchaeum sp. JNZ_1113 | reverse complement strand
AGAAACCATTAGAGGGAGCCATTTGCCTGTTGGAAACCCACATGTCGTTAAAGCTATAATCGCCACTTTGAGGAACGACCCCCTTGTCTCGCCGGTGGCTCTGCGCTTCATGGTGAAAAACACGTTGGAATATGCTAAGAGGAACTATGGGCTCGACGGTGTGGGAGACGAGGCCTCACTTGACGAGGTCGAAAAAATACTCCTCGACGCTGCTGAAAAGTATCCGTGCGAGGAAGCCCTAACTTATGGAATAGCGAAGGGTGAGAGCCTGATAGAAGGTTCATCAGGCATAGTAGCTAGACGCGTAGCGAAGAAGGTCCCCGGCGTGCTAGTCAGGTCGCTTGGTCTTCTAGATATGTTCAAGGATTCAAATGGCCTTTACGACTGCCTAGCTAGGTATAAGGCGTTCCTCGTCAAAATAGGGCTAATAAAGGATGAAGACATGATTATAGTTGATCAAGGAGACAAGGTTCAAGTCAAGCTCGGCGGCCGCTGCAACTACATAAACGCCTGCACCGCACTGAGCAAGGAGGGCGTTAGCAACATATTTGGCGAAGTCGTCTGCACCAGGTTAATAACGCTGGCAGGTATAGCTGAAACAGCGCTAAACAGAAACTTCGACATCAAAGTCACAACGTACAATCCACCAAACTGTGAAGGAATAGTCTTCGAAATCGCGTGATTCTCTTATTTATTTCTCTTTTTGGCGCCTTTCAAGAGAGTTTAAGCGAGGAAACAATGATTAGAAAAAAGAGAAAGGAGATTTCTGTTCTTTCTGATTTCTGATTTTCTATTTCCTCCTTAGCTTAAAAGAGGTGATTGTAGCTACGATTAAAATTGCAGCGGTGCCGCACGCAGCAATATAGAAAGTTTTAGTTTGCTGCTGGGAATAATAGTAATAGCCAAGTAGGAACGATGTGAGGTAGCAATACTCCTCGCTTGGTGAATTCTCGCTTGTCGGCCTATAGGAACCAGTTCTAGTGTAAAAATTAGCTTTAGCTTTGTCTGTGAAGGATAGGCCATTCTGGTGTCCTTCAAAGGCTTCAACCTTTATCTTTTCATCGCCTACTACTTGAACTATGAGCGTGTAATTGTTATCACTGCCGACCAAGTGGTATGTTACTGCTCCGCTTTCAGCAGAGACTTCTCCGAAATCTGGTCCAGTTGCAAAATATAGTCCAACTTTAAGGGGATGCAGATATTCTCCGCCGATTGACACAACTATTTGTGAGGCATTGTAAACGTAGTAGACGAATGCCAGCTGGCTACTTTGTTCTCCTGGATCAGCTTCTTCGTAGAACCAGTTTCCGCTGAGTCTGCCTAAAATGTCGTAGTCTATTTTTCCGCTTCTCGGCTCGCCAACTCTATTAACCTTCTGGTAAGCTTGCTCCCTGAGGCTCTCCTCCAAGTAATCCAACGGCAGACCGCGTGCACTGTGTGATGCATGTATAGTTCGGGGTGTATGAAGTTGAGTGTAGCCGTATAGTCTATTGCACCCCAGTCTAGGAAGAATGAGCCGCCCGGTTTGTTTTGCTTAGTAGCTATGCCGACGATCTGCCCCGCGCTGAGTGGTATGCTGACGTTGACGCCGTCCCATCCGACCTTTATTTCTCCCGTCTGCTCAACTATCCAGTCCGCTAGTCCTGAAAGGTGGAAGAAGTAGCTTTCAAAAGTGCTTGTATGCCTAAAGTTTATTGTGTAATCTTGGCTTTAGTTGAAGGTGCAGTTTCTAACGCGCGTTATGACGCCGTTCCCGGGCGCTCTAACGCTGTGAACGTCGTCATTTAGCACGAAGTATACGTGGTCGGTTGGAAACGTGTGGCAGGGCGGATTAATGTTACCTAACGGTATTATCTCGTAGTAAGCATCGTATTCTAGAGGAATACACGTAAATGTAAAGTTCTCGGCTTTAGTAGCGCTTTCAAGTGCATCCAATTCGTAGATTTCGTGGCAGCAGAGAGCTTCTTTATATCCGCATGGGCCTTCTAAGCACGCCACACCCTGACACAACGTAACGCCGGCCAAGATGCATCCGAGCAGAACCACGACGAGAATGTTTTTGCATAGCCTCTAACCTAATTTCAGTTCCTAAATTTAGGTAATTTTCTTAGTTCTCACTTAATTTTTCTAGGAAAACTCCACCGAAGTTTTTTCATCGAGAATGGTCCTCTGATTTTACCGCCGTCTTTTTCTTCACTTCCAGGTGCTTGTCCACGTTGGAGTTTTTATGGCTTAACTTGCCTTATGCTTACAAGCGGCTACTTTACACCGCTGGTTCTCAAATGTTAGTCGGGTAGCTGAGTGCGAGTGTTCTATGTTTGCGTTTACGTGGCTTGCATTTGCGTGTAATGCTACCACTCATGCTTCAAATCGTTAAAGTTTTGGTATTGCTGGAAGGATAAAATTTATAGGTGAGCTCTTAAGTTATGAGGCTTAAGATTTAACGTATCTTTATCTATGACATGAACATCTTTATCTATGACAAAGATGCACGGGTGGCTGTGCTGAAAATGGTACTAGAGTATCTTGAAGAAAAGATGAGCGGAGTTATGTTGGATAGAGTGAAACGAATAAATAACAGTAAGCTTCATGCCTTCCTAGGAGAAATAATACGCCTTTGTGAGCCATCAAGCGTCTTTGTTTCAACCGGAAGCCTAGAGGATTACGAGTATATCAGGAGAAAGGCGATCGAGAGCGGCGAGGAGATTCCCACGGGCATTCCGGGCCACACTGTGCATTTTGATAGTCCTCTCGACCAGGCTAGGGCCCGTGGAGACACATTCATATTGACGGATGAGAAGCTCCCCTTCATTAATACTAAGCCACGCCATGAAGGCTTAAACGAGGTGACCAGTCTTCTGAGGGGCTCGATGAGGGGCAGGGAGATGCTTGTGGGCTTCTACTCTTTGGGACCTAAGAAGTCTCGTTTTCAGATTTTGGCAGTGCAGGTCACGGACTCGTACTACGTTCTCCACAGCGAGAATATACTCTACCGGAGTGCATACGATGAGTTTGTGAGGCTAGGCGAGGACGCAAACTTCCTCAAATTTGTTCATTCTCAGGGTGAGCTTGACGAGCGCGGCGGAAGCAAGAATATCGACAAGCGGAGGATATGCATTGACCTCGCTTCTGATACCGTTTACAGTGTTAACACGCAGTACGGCGGAAACAGCATTGGCCTTAAGAAGTTGTCTTTAAGGCTAACTATGGCTAGAGCTCTGAGGGAAGGTTGGCTGGCGGAGCACATGTTCGTGATAGGAATTGAATGTGGAGACAAGATTCTCTATTTCACTGGCGCTTTCCCGTCAGCTTCAGGTAAAACCTCCACGTGTATGGTGGGAAACATCATAGGTGACGATATAGCCTTCATCAGAGCTGTTGATGGTGAAGCCAGAGTGGTTAACCCGGAAATCGGCATCTTCGGCATAATTGATGGGATAAACGCGAAGGATGACAAACTAATATGGGAAGTACTCAACAAACCCGGAGAAGTGATATTCTCAAATATTCTCCTTGGGGAGTGCGGAGAAGTATACTGGAACGGCTCAGGGAAAGCCCTGCCTGCTAGGGGGCGGAACTACCTCGGCGAATGGTGGCCCGGCAGGAAAGATGAAAAGGGTAACAGTGTACCAGCATCACACCCGAACGCCCGCTTCACCGTCCCACTGTCCTCGTTCCCCAATTTGGATCCAATGTATGATGACCCTGAAGGAGTTGTGGTCAGCGCCATCATATACGGAGTGCGGGACTCCGCGAACACTGTGCCTCTCGTTGAGGCGTTCGATTGGCTTCATGGCGTTGTCACCATAGGCGCCTCTCTAGAGACGGAGAGAACCACCGCAGTCTTAGGTAAGTCAGGCGAACTGGAGTTTAACCCGTTCGCTAACTTGGACTTTATGTCGGTAAACTTAGGCGTCTACGTTAGAAGCCACATAAACTTCGGGTGTAAGCTGAGGAATCCGCCCAAAATATACGGAGTAAACTACTTCCTCTGTGAAAACGGAAGATACCTGACAGATAAAGAGGACAAGAAAGTATGGCTGAGGTGGATGGCGTGCAGGGTGGAAGGAGAAGTGGAAGCCGTGTCCACCCCAATAGGATACATACCCAAATACAGCGACCTGAAACAACTATTCAAGGACATACTATCCAAGAGCTACGACGTTGAGGCGTACAAGAGGCAGTTCACGGTGAAGCTTGATAAGTACGCTGAGAAAGCCCAAAGAATGCTTAAGATCTACAGCGAAATTCCCGAAACGCCAGCAGAAGTCTTCGCCGCACTTGAAGAACAATTATCGAGGCTGAAACGCTGCATGCAGGAGTACGGCCCACACCTCAACCCGCTATTACTTCAATGAGCCTAAAACCAACCTGGAATGCGTCATCATTCCCATAATAAATTCCGGCTTTAGATTTCATGTTCTATAGTGGCTCTCTCTATGATCTTTAAACCTCTTTTCTTTAGTTCGTGAAAGAATACTTGTGGGTCGATGCATCCTTCCGGTGGGAAAACTCCCTTGTTCTTGATTTCGCCTCTAGCGATCATTTGAGCACCTATGGATAGCGCTGTCCCCGCCTCCCAATCGTTGCCTATCCTGTCGTAAGTATACGTTACCTTATCCGCTTCCTTCACTCCTCTCACTATTACCCGTGAAGCCTTGACAATTTCTCCCCCACTAGTTAGGCTCCCACTCAAATTACGAATAATCCTCTTTAGAAGTGAGATCGTAAATTCTCTGGGAACCACTTGGACTCCCCTGACATCGATGGGCTCCGTGCTTCCCAACCCGTATGATAGAAGCCTTATAAACTCCTGCCCCGCCCACACCGGGATGATGCCACCCTTGCAAATCACATTTC
>JAHLWW010000154.1 GCA_019057715.1 Candidatus Jordarchaeum sp. JNZ_1113 | reverse complement strand
GAACGTCTGGTCAACCTCAACAACCTGGTTCAGAAACAAGGGAACGCAGCTCGAAATCTCGCATCCTTCACGCATCACTCGGTCATCATAACTCACACTTGGAGGCGTGTCCTCGCGGAACTCTACTGTCCCCGTTGAGGCATATGCCCCACCAAAAAAGATAACCATGTCGAAGAATATCTGGGAGTACTCCGTCCCGTCTATTGCGGCGAAGCGAACCATGTCAGACCCGAAGAACAAGCACGCGGTTTCATGAGCCCTCGCGAAGCTCAACTCGGAACAAATAAGGTTGGAGAGAAAACCGTAAAGCTCAGAAGCCACACCAAGCTTCTCAGAGTAATCCTGAACCTGGCCGCGAATACCTGACTTCAAGATCCTGTTAATCCTACCGAGTTGCTCGCTAAGAAAAGACGCACGCAAGAAAAACCACCAACCGAAGAAAAGTCTTTTCCACTCCAAAAATAGAGAAAAACATGATTTAAACGCCTCGCATCTACGCGGCAACGAAGCCAACTAAGGGAAGGAGCCACGTGACGAACTCATTATTTCTTTTCTTCGCCTTCTGCGAGGCATCGATTTTTAACGTTAGTTAACGTTTCGCTGCGGCTGAAAAGAAGCCAAGCTTCTCGGTTTTTGCTGGCATTTTTCTTAGAGCCTATCTAGCATCTCCATACTTTTTCGCGTATGTCTCCACGCTGCAACTCCAGCCAGCAAAAACCATCCCGCTCAAGACTTGCTTCGTCCTTCCCTTCGTGATGATCCTCTTGGAAACCGTTGATCAGGAGGTGTGGCGCCGCATAATTTATCTATGGACTCTATAGCAGTCTTCCTTACAACTTAATCGTCGAGTATATCTATTCCATTATGCTCCTTGGCTAGAGCTAGGACCTCGGAGTCGGCTATTTGAAGACCCATCACCTGCAGTAAGCTTTCCATGAAGCTCTGATTGCTAGGAGCTAAAACCCTGAAAACACCCTTTTGAAACAGTTTATCCAGCGCCACAGCGTCGGACCCCCTATCTTTCCTTCATCCACAACATCACGCTTAACCCGTGGAGAGGTTAGCTTTCCGGTTTCCAATACTTCAAAAAGCCAGCTTAACCCGACTTTAGCCATGTAGATAAGGGGGGGTTGAGTTGAACACGAGAGGTCTCACTCCTGCTTCACCGTTAAAATCCCTTTCTCGTCGTCGTCCGGCGCACACCTAACCCACTCAACGTTGCGTTGCTTCACAAGGTCGGAAAACTCCCAAAGGGATCTTGGCTATCTCGGCAACCTTAGTGAAAGTCACCTTACCTTCACGCAGAAGCTCTAAGGCGGTTTTCTTACGCCACTCACTAATGCCCAACTTAAGAAGAAGCCTAACAACAGTAGCCTTATTCAGACCATCCCTCTCAGCAATATCCTGGATTTCCCTCAATCTCCTCCGAAACCATTACAATTAAAGCTAGAGGCTTAAGAGTCAAAACAACCACCGTAAACAAAAGACGCCAAATGCACACGTAAATGTACACATAAATGTTCCGCCGAAACGCTGCCACACCCAGATCCAACGAGCCAAACGTACATGAAGGTTTAACAGCCACGATACTATGTACCCACCTCCATCAGAACCCGAGATATGCCATAAATGAAAGGGGAATACAAACTTCCCGGACTTCTTCCGCTGAGTAATCCGCTTGGAGCATTCAAACTGCTCCTAGCATTCAGTCGCTTAAAGCAACATAAACGCTACTTTGAAGCTGCCTGCAGCAAAAATCGACGAGAAAACCTACTTTTATTTCCGGGATGAACGGTTGATAGGCTTAAGTGTTCAGAGCGAATTCTGGGTTCGCCCGTGAAGGTTGAGGTGCTCAAGTGAGCGACCTGCTCACAGTAAGGGAACGCCGGCATGCTTCAGAACCCGGCATTGTGAAGCCGCATGGCTGAAGAACCAGGAATCATCAACTTCAGCCGATGAGGCGTCAAAACCATAGGAAGTGCAGAAATGGGTTTGGTTCTTAAGGACGCTGTGACTAATGGGTCTCTTGTCGATGTGGTTGATGTTATCATCGCAATTAGGCGCTTAAGCGGATCTTCCGTTTTCAGAACTCTGTCGATGTGCATCGCTTGAATTGCTACAAACCTCAAAAACTTTCTCATAGAAATCTTTTAAGCAAAGTTTTCGAGTTTTGTTACTTGTTTCGTAATCTGCCTCGTAACTGTTTTATGCTATTAAATTGTTAAGTTTGTTTATGGCGCAAGTGAAAAGAATTTGCTATGTAGATGGTTCTGGAAACACGTATACACTGACGTTAGAAGGGAAGAAAGCAAAGGTGAAATATGAGCCTATGACTCCTGAGACGAGTTCTAGCGGCTTCTATTCGGGTGGCGAGCCATTTGAAAAAGAGATGACAGATGATGAATTGTTCAACCAGATTGCGAGAATCGCTATGCATGCCATACGTTCTTCTGATCGTATAAGTAAGAGAGTCATGGGATCCGGATTGCTCATAATTGAAGACGCCAACTCGAAGCGAGAAGCAATTCTTGCCTCCAACTCGAGAATCAAGGAAAAACTTGAGGAACTTCTTAGAAAAATAGATCCGGAAAAGCCGTAGTTTTTTCGTAGAATGGGAGAAAAGGACCTCTTTAACGCTAAAGACGTAAGGTTTAGAGCCCCCGGGTTTTGTATCCCTTGTAGGGGGATGGATGCTCTGCCATGAGGATTTTGGAGGAAAAGAAAATGGGAGTTTTTTCAGTTTACTTCGTAGTGCTCATGTCTCCAGAAAGATTTGAGCCTTGAATTCTGGATTTTCCTGAGTTTCTCGGGTCTCTTAACCATTATGGTTGCGTTGTTCGGGCAATTTAGGGCGCACGCGCCGCAGCCGTAGCATGCTAACGGGTCAACTTCGAGCTTTCCGTCCTTTATGCGCCTCGCGTCGAACTGGCAGACCTCGATGCATTCTCCACATCCTTTGCACTTCTCCTTATCGACGTAGGCAAGGTAGTCTCCGGGGTCGAAGACGTGTACTCCAGCTATTTTCTGGGCTAATATTGGTATGCAGGAGTGCTTGCAGCAGTTGCATATGACGAAGGAGGTAAATGAACCCCCAGCAATGCAGAAGGCGTAGATCATCGGAACCAGACCCTGCTTGTTGAAGTTCCTTATGAGCTCCTTAGCCTTTTCCTTGTCAATCAGCTCGTAGTCCTCCTTGAAGAAGCCCTTGTATATTGCGGCGCCTGTCTTTATCGTGATGTCGCTCTTCATGGAGCAGTCACAGGCCCTTGTTCCAAGCCTACACCTGCAGCTTCCAACAGCAATCAGCAAGTTGCTATCCATACCATCTAAGTAGCTTGCGAGCTCCTCGCCCGTCATAACCTTTCCATGCTGGCCTAAGCCTAGCATTAACGCCACGTTGAGGTACACTAGGGGGGAAAACAACAGTCTGCCTATCCTGCTCCTGTAGGGTCCACGCAGGATGAAGTAGTTTAGCTTCACATAGGGTATCTCGAAGCGAGCGTAGACCATGAGCGCCATTTTCCTTAGAAGGCTCCTCTCGTCGGGCTTAAAGTGAAATAGACCCAAAAACATCGCCTCCATCTTTTCAGAGGACAGGCTTTCAACGAATCTTCTTTCCGTTCGGAACAATTAAACCTACAAACGTCAGGATTAAAAGGTTTTCACATTCAACAAGCAACTGGTCCACACGCTTCGGAGCACAGGGCAACAGTCGCCTTAAGAGAAAAAGGAGAGCTACTGGCTCACACAATAATTCAAGATGCCCTTCCACATGTTTTGTAACGGGCCCGTAAAAGAGACCCCATTTCACTTAATGGTTCTCCAGATAAACCGCTGGCAGAACAAGAATAGACAGATGTACGAGAAAGACAGCACTAATGTTAGGATTAACATGACACTATCCTCTTGGAAGTTCTGGCAAAACGAGAGGCATATGAGCAAAAAGTAGCCAAAACTTTAATAAATGAGGTTTATGCTTTTGGAATAAAATAATAAAAAAATAATTAATCTGTAAGAGATGGCTTGTAGAGTGGTTGAGGGAAAGTTTAGTTATGGGGGGTCGAGTATATGTCTGCTAAAGAGATAGATTTGGAAGCTAGTACTTCAATAATCATGATAGCTTCTAAGTATATTGTCGCGAGTGTTATCGCGGTTGCTGTTGGGTCGGTGAGCATTGTTTACGGAGTTCTCACCTACATCGTTTATGGCACTTATGCTTCCTCTGTAGCGATATTTATGGGGCTCTTTATTGGCTTAGCGCTGATCCTCATAGGGGTGTTCTTGACGTTTTGGGGCTTATACTGGATGCGAAGCGAAGGGAGAAGGCTGAGGGAGAAACTCGGAAAGGAACCTCAAAAAGCAAAGGAGGAGAAGAAGGTTGAAGGAAAGTAAAGAAGGAGGAAGGAGCGCTATCCAGAGGAAGACGAGACGCCCTATACCCAGGTGGGAGGACATCGTGGAGCAAGTCTATGGCAGGATCAACTGGTATGCCACGCGCTTCATAATTTTCTCCGTTGTCGGCATGGTGGTTGGGGTTATAGGCATAATTTATGGGGTACTAGCCTACTATTTTCTCGTGAACCCACTCACGACAATAAACCCCGTCACGGTCGCCATTTATTACGAGATAAACCCCGCGATGATCTTCACTCTAAAAACGTCAGGGCTTCAGGAAATCTCAGTGTTTCTAGGCGTTTTCATAGGCATCGGCTCCATAGTCGCCTCCCTCGTATTGCTGGCGTGGGGAATATTCTGGAGAAGGAAGGTGGACGCGCACAGCATATTCTAAAATCCAACGTTACCAGCATCTTTACAGTAATTACGCTTAAGTACTCCCTTTTCTTAAGTACTCCTTTTATGGGCAATTTATGGGCAATTCCTCTATTTTCTCATGGTGAAGTATGCAGAGAGTAAATTGGGCTGGTTGCATGG
>JAHLWW010000153.1 GCA_019057715.1 Candidatus Jordarchaeum sp. JNZ_1113 | reverse complement strand
TGGATGGATAGGTGCATAGAGCTTAACTTCGAGTTTTTAACTAAGATCCTTGGGCTTGGAAAGGATGAGGTCACTTACAAGGAGGATGTTTGGAGTGGTGGTGGAACTTTCGGCCCCTCGCTTGAGGCATTCGGGAAGGGGCTTGAAATAGTGAATAACGTGTTCATGCAGTACGCTTTTAACCCTGATGGAGGGTGGAGGGAGCTCAAAATAAAAGTGATAGATGTAGGCTGGGGAGTGGAGAGAATCGGCTGGTTTACTCAGGGAACACCGACTGTCTACGAAGCGGCCTTCGGCCCTGTTCTCGATTGGCTGAAAAAGGAAACTGGGGTAAGCGTTGACGAGAAGTTACTCGTTAAGTATTTTGCGTTTGCCGGGGTTTTCGACGCAAGTGAAATGCAGGACTTTGAGAAGGTTACTCGTGAAGCTGCTTCTAAGCTAAACGTTGACGTCGAGGAGCTTAGAAAGCAGCTTGTCCCTCTCGAAGCGCTCTACGCTATAGCTGACCACACACGCACCTTGGTCTTTGCGGTGGCAGATGGCGGTATACCGTCAAACGTTGGAGGTGGCTACAACCTACGCGTGATTCTCAGGAGAGCGGTGAGCCTAGATAAGTTGCACGGCTTCGAAATCGACTTCATAGAACTCTTCCACAAGCAAATAGATTACTTCAAGAGAAGCTACCCTCACTTAGAAGTTGCAACCGAAATCATAGATGACATATTTATGGTTGAAAAGGAGAGGTATGTGCAGACGATAGACAGAGGACGCAAGCAAGTTGAACGCCTCTTGAAGAGGAGAGAGCCATTAGACCTCGAAACATTGGTTAAACTCTACGAGTCTAACGGAATTACTCCTGAAATGGTTCAGGAAATAGGGGAAGAAATGGGGGTCAAAGTTGACGTTCCCAACAGCTTCTACCTGGAGCTTGGTGGAAGGCAAGAAGTGCGAGAAAAAAGCGCTACAACTTTGAGTGTAGTTGAAGGAGACTTTCCGCCAACTTACCCTCTATACTACGATAAGCCATACGATTCAGAGTTCACTGGGAAAATTGTGGCTATAACTGGTCCTTACTTGGTTCTAGACAGAACATTGTTTTATCCTACTGGAGGAGGGCAACTCTACGATGTTGGTAGCCTCAACGGGGAAATGGTAGTTAAAGTCGAGAAGGCTGGAAACACCATTCTCCACCAAGTAAGTAACCCTGCTGCGTTTCGTTTGGGGCAGGAAGTCAAAGGGCAGCTGAACTGGGAGAGGCGGCTTGCCCTTATGAGGCATCACACTGCAACCCACATACTCAATGGCGCCGCTAGAAGAGTGCTTGGTCCACACGTGTGGCAGGCGGGAGCGGAGAAAAGGGCTGACGAAGCACGGTTGGACATAACTCACTATAAGCCCCTGAGCAGAGACGAAATCGTGAAGATAGAAGAACTGGCAAACAAGGTCGTGATGGAAAACCGCCGAGTGAACAAGTACGTTATGCCCAGAGATGAAGCTGAAGCTAAATTCGGATTTACGATATACCAAGGAGGAGCGGTTCCTGGAGGCGAACTTAGAATAATCGATATTGAGGGATGGGACGTAGAGGCGTGTGGAGGTATACACGTTGACCATACTGGTGAAGTAGGCCCCATTAAAATAGTGAGAGTTGAGAGGATACAGGATGGAGTTGTAAGGCTGGAGTTCAAGGCAGGCGAAGCCGCGCTTCGCCACATACAGGACATGGATAGAGTTTTGAGCGACGTTGCATCGGTTTTTAAGGTTCCAAGAGAAAGCGTCTTAGAGGCAGCTGAAAGGTTTTTCGAGGAGTGGAAGGAGCGAGGAAAAGAGATCGAAAAACTCAAGGATTACTTGGCTGAGAGAGAGGCTGAACGTTTCCTTGAAAAGGGCATAACTATTAACGGGCATATTGTCGTCGTGGGACGGGTTGACACTGACAAAGAAACGCTCATCAAGATAGCTGATTCAATAGTTAGAAGAGAGGCGAAAGCAGCGGTTATACTTCTAGGGAAGAGCGGGAAGGTGGAAGTTGTCGGGATGAAGGGGGAAGCTGTGGACGTTGACCTTTCTACAATAGTTAGAGACGTGGCGGGTGTAGTGGGTGGTGCTGGCGGCGGAAAAGGAAAAATCGCTATGGGTGGAGGGGATCTCGTGGAGAAAATAGATGAGGCGACAGAAAAAGCGCGTGAACTGCTTCTTAGAGCCCTGAAAGGATAAAGAGAGAAGAGTTGGAAGGGCGAGTTTACATTTTTAGCCGAAGAGGGCACCTAGCCCCTCCAACGCTTCCTCCTCTTTCTTCTCTTCCTTCTTCTCCTCTTTCTTCTCTTCCTTTCCTGCTGCCGCCTCAACTTGTGACGCTACCACTGGTGCTGCCATGGGGATAGGTGCAGCACTCTTAATGGCTTCATCTATGTTTACTTCCTCTAAGGCGGCGACCAGCGCCTTGACTCTTACCTCATCAGGCGAGATACCTGCTGCGGAAAGGACTTTCTTTAAGCTTTCCTCATTTATGTTTTTTCCAGCACGGTGGAGGAGCATTGCAGCGTATACATACTCCATATTGTTTCACCTCTTTATCAGTCATAATCTTTAGAACTACTTTTAAAGGTTTCACATTTTAACCAAACAGGCTTCCTAAACCTCCGATCTCCTCTTCTGCTTCCTCCTCTTTTTCTTCAGCTTTTTCCTCTTTCTTTTCAGGAGGAGCTTGCTGAGCCACAGCCTGCGTTTTGAGGACTCCCTCTGGTATAGCGTCAGGTCTCTTACTTGCTATGACTGCGGCTAAGCTTATCGCTCTGCTCTCGGCGAGCCTTAAAATGTGCGGCAATACTTCATTGGCAGGCACAGCGGCGTTTATAGCGAGGTTGAACGCCTCCATGTGCGCTTTTTGAAGGATGAATGGCATGGCTTCTGGAACAGTTATCTGAGCTGATACGGCGAGGTTGAACGCCTCCATGTGCGCTCTCTTAAATTCCTCGAAGGTTTCTTGAACATTAATCTTTAAGTTCTTCTCTGAGATCACTATTCCACCGTCGTAAGCTGCGAGCAGGGATAATCCGACCTCCAGCGGCTCTATTCCCAGCCTTCTCAGCACGTCTGCAACAGGTTTTGAGACAACATCCCCCGCCTTCGCGAGAAGCGTGTCCTTGGTAATCCATATCGTGCCTGACTCTACTCTCGTAGGCAGTCCTACGCTTCCGAGCTCACTTATTACTGGTCCCGGAGGGAGACCTGTATTTCCAGCTGGAACAACTATGTCAACAGGAGTAACTGTCTCGGGCTTTACTGGCGCTCTTGTTTTACTTTTTTCAAGTATCAAGTTGAGCTTGAAGGGATTCATGTTAGTTAAAATGAGGATTACGGGGCCTTTAATGTGCTCTTCAAGCTGATTTATCCCCTTCTTGCTACCGGCAAGTTTCTCTATTGCCTTCTTCACCAACGTGTTCTTCTCCACTTTTATTAAGGCCTGTCCCCTCAACTTGTTTCTTAACTCTTGGAGTTGCTTTGCTCCTATACCCTCTATCTTGGCGACGCCTATCACGTCATAGGACTCCATGAGGCGCCGAATCTCCTCTGCTCTTCTTACCTTATGCTCTGGAACACGTCTTCCTCTGGCGGTCAGCTCAACCTGCACTTTCCTTCACCTCTTGCCCCTCACATATGGCACCTTGACAGGTGACCCCATCGTTGTCTTCACGTAAATGGACTTGATATTATTAGGCCCCCGCTCAAGCTTCTCCTCGAGAAATGATATTACCGCGTTTATGTTTTCAGCTAGCTTCTCCTCATCCATGCCTCTAATACCGACCTTAGCGTGAAGACAAGGGTTATCTCTCATCCTCAACCTAATAGTCTTTTTGTAATTCTCAATTATTGACCTTAGATCCGCATTTGGAGGTATAGGCTTGGGCATCTTTCCCCTAGGACCTAAGACGGCGCCGAGGATTCGCCCTACAAGAGGCATAAGGTCAACTGAGGCGACGAAAAAATCAAATGATTTGGCGAGCTTCCTCATAGCCTTCTTATTGCCTGCTAAGCTTTGAAGCTCATCCTTGTCCAAGACGTTTGCGTTAAGCTCCTTGGCCTTTACGGCTACCTCCCCCGAAGCGATAATGCAGACCCTTGGTTCTTTTTCGATATCGTTTGGGAGAACCAGTTCTGTGTTTATGCGGTTTTCGGGTTTTTTAAGATCGATATCCTTAAGGTTAACCGCTATTTCCACTGATTCCGTAAAATTCCTCTTCTTAGAAGACTCATCGATCTTCTTTAATACTTTAATTAACTCCTTTTTATCAACAGGCATGGAAATCCCTCAACTTTCGATATTTGACTTGAAGGAAAGGTCACTTTTCGGATATGATGTCGTCATATTTGCCTTCTAGCACCTCCTTTTGAACGTCACGTGGATCCTTACCCTCCACTGTAATTCCCATAGAAGTACATGTCCCAAGGACTGTTCTTACAGCTCCAGCTAAAGTCTTTGCTGACAGTTGGGTACGCTTCATTTTTGCTATTTCGATTATGTCCTTCATTGAAATGTCACCCGTAACTTCTTTTCCAGGGTTTCCTGTAGCTTTCTCCTTACCTAGCTTGCTCAGAATAAGAGCAGATGTGGGTGGAACACCTACTTCTACTTCGAAGGACTTATCATCAGTATTAACTGTTATTTTTACTGGAACTTTAAGGCCCTTAAACTTAGCCGTTAACTCGTTTATTTTCTGAACTACCTGGTAAAGGTTAACTCCTGTAGGTCCCAAAGCTGGGCCTATTGGGGGACCAGCTGTCGCCTTTCCTCCCTCAACAAGGGCTTCAACAGTAACTTTGCCCAAACTCGTTCACCTTTTAATGAACTCTACGAGAGATTAGCGAAAAGAGGATATGTTCACGTGTGATTGAGAAAGGACAAGAGTCTAAATATTTAAAAACTTTTTGCGACGCTTAACCGCCATCTGAAACATGCCACTGGATATCATTTCGTATTAG
>JAHLWW010000152.1 GCA_019057715.1 Candidatus Jordarchaeum sp. JNZ_1113 | reverse complement strand
TTTGGGAAGTCCGCATCCGTTAACGTTTTCCACCCGTAGCTCATTCTTTCTAGTATGTCCTTTGAGAGTGAGTTAAAAAGTGATACGTAGAGTTCAGGTGTCAGCCACCGCAACTCCACACTCCTCTTCCTTATCCTGTCCTCTATCTCCTTCACGTTCAGCGTCAGGGGATCATAGAACTTGGAGGCCACCACTCTCCCCCAGTATTCTGCGTATGGCGGCGTCCAAACCCTGTATGGTCTAACTATCGGGAAAACTGCTTTTAACGTGGCGTTCGCTCTATAGAAGAACTCCTCACAACTATCCGGTGATTCGACGTGCGTCGCGAACAAGCCGTCCTCTTCTAGGTGGTCGTATACGAGCCTGAAGAACTCTTCGGTGAAAACGGATCTAGCTGGTCCGACAGGGTCAGACATGTCGTTTATGATCACATCGAACTTCTCTTTGCACTCTTCGAGGAAGCTGCGTCCGTCTTCGAAAATTATTCTAACCCTCGGGTCAGAGAAGCCGGATGATACTTCAGGTAGAAATTCTTTGGCGACCTCTACCACTTCCTCATCTATCTCAACTACGGTCACACTATCCACTCCATGCTTCAATACCTCTGTGGTTGAGCCCCCGTCTCCCCCACCGATTATTAATATCCTTCTCGGATTGGGGTGCGTGAGAAGAACCGGGTGAATCATGCTCTCATGTATGTAAGAGTTAAAGCGGGATGCAAGCTGTATCTCCCCATTAAGAGCCAGAATTCTACCATAATAATCTGAATCGTAAACCTCTATTCTCTGATACCTCGAAACCCTAACATGCACAGGTCTAACTTTCATCATGAAAACCCTACCCTCGCCCTGCAAGCTTGCAAACCATAAGGCTCCGTCATGCTCTTCGTTCAAAGGAGACCCCTGCCGGAAGCACTTAACCCTTAAAGCTGAAGGAGACGCCTAGCATATTAGATTTTCGCAGCGAAAAAAGTAAACGTGCACGTCAGGAACCTTGCAGGTTCAGCAACGGAAAAACTTTCATTTATTGTGAACGTCGCTATCAATAGGTCAGGAGTTGGTGGCTAATGGAGGAACTCGTCGAGGTTCACCCTGAAAAATGCACGGTGTGCCTGTCCTGTCAGCTCGCATGCTCCTTTAGAAACTACGGCTTCTTCAGTCTTTCAAAATCCATGATAAAAGTTTCAAGGCTCGGAACTAAGGTTAGCATAGAGTTCTTGGCTGGGTGCAAGGGATGCCTCGAATGCGTTAAATGGTGCCTCTACGGTGCACTAAAGCCTAAAAAAGGCTTACCTAAATGATTAGGTTCATCCTTTCTGAGGATAAAGCGTTTCTTGGGCCCTGTTTCAATCGTCTGGCAATAATACTTTATCCTTTTCCACTTCAAGGGGTTTGAAGCGTTCCGGCAGGTCCTGCCGTTCTAGGTACTTGATAACGGGCACCGTTGCGAGCGCCACCGCTATGCTCAGCGTAATTATTAGCTGGAACCCTGAGAGTATCGCTGTCCCCCAGTCCTCGTAGATCGTCGTCAATAAGTAGGGGGCAACGGCATATCCGAAGAACCTAGTGCTGTTAAACAGGGACGAGACAGCCCCCCTTTTCTCCGGCTTGAGTTCAACGGAGAGGGCGTTTAGGGGGAGCCAGAAGAGGTTACCTCCAATCCCGAATAGCGCCATCGAGATGATGAACACTACGAAATTCCTCGCGACCAGCATTATGAGAAGCGAGATAATGCAGATAGCTAAACCTGTATACGCAATTCTCCCTCGTCCAAACCTGTCAGTCAAGTAGCCGCTTATCGGGGAAAGAATTATCCCTACGCCTCCTCCTACAGAGAGAATTACACCTATGTTGCTAGGCTGAAAATTGAATGGTGGTCGCGACAGGGCATCGGAGAGAAACGAGTTGACGCCCATGAAGCTAAAGAAGCCCATGAAGCCAGCAGCGCTCAGTGCAATCACACTCCTCAGAGAGCAAATCTCCCTAATGTCTGAGAAAACCTGCCCGAGAGTATAGTTGTTGTTTTTGGTCTTAGTGTCTCTCAGCACGAACCAGACTAGAAGCATTGAGATGTATGCCATGATGCCTATCATAAAGTATATGTTCCACCAAGAGTAGGCAAAGAAGCCGGCGAGTAGAGGTCCAAGGGCTATGGCAGACGTGTTAACCGACGAGTATATCCCCATAACTTTCCCCCTATAGCTGAACTCCGTTAGGTCCCCTACGACTGCGGGCAGAACTGGTCCTATGAACGCGTAACCCACACCACACACGAATCTCGCCAAGAGAAATGACCAGAAGCCAAACCTCGGGCTGAACCCTATAACTAGAAGTCCAGCTCCATAAATTAAGAAGCCCACAGTCAACATAAGCCTCCTACCGTAATTGTCCGAGAGCGTCCCACTAAAAAGCTGGAAGAAAGCGAAAGGAATCATCAGAAAGGGTATAGCTAAAAGAACAGTTCCGACGTCAACTCCGAAAGTCGCCTCCAGGACTGGTACCAAAGCGAGCACGGTGTTAGCGGAGAGAGGGCCTGCAAACCCTGCAAAGTACAAGGTTAAAAGCCTAGCGTTAGCATAACGAGAGACGGCGCTCTTCAAAACCACATCATCCCGCAAAACGATCTAAAACGATTAGAAAAAGAAACAAATACTTTTTTTAATATTTTCTTTCAGCCCCCTCTAAACCCTCGAGGGCACCATTGTTGTATCGTTTCCATAATTTTACTTTAACAATTTACGAATAGCGTTATCGCGTTCCCCAATTTTGGAACGTACGCATGGACTTGTAACCCTTTTACTGGAAATCTTCGTTACCGATGATTTATCATTATGCCCAGAGCTGAAGTGATTTGAGAAAATTTTTACTATGTTAAGTGCTACTTCAAGACAATGTGACCTTATTGACTTATAGCGACCCCATCTACACCTTCGGAGAGGGGCAAGCAGTCCTCATTGATCCTAGTGAACTGTAAGCCTTTCGAGGAGAAAATAGTTTATTTTTGCGATTTGATATTATTAATCTCCGGATGATTGGAGGTGTTCTCGTGCTACCTTTTGAGAGACCTCAACCGGACTTTGAATTATTTAGGGAAGTTTTGACGGGCGAGGAGAAACCTAGAAAGGTTCACTTTGCAGAGTACCAGGTTGACTTCGAAGTAATGAATGCTGTGGCTGAACGGCTGAAGATAGACATGAAGCCGATTCCGAACGTGCTCCGTTACAGGCCGGACGAGCTCCGAAGCCAGCCGATAGATATCTTTGAGATGGCTAGGTCCGCTATAAAGTTTTACTATTACATGGGCTACGATTATGTTCAGAACTTTGTATGCTCTCCAGGTGTTGGGCTCCTTGTCCACCTGTCTATATTCGGTAAGCGCAGGCTTGCAGACGATACTGCTCTCCTCACGGAGCCGGGATCAAAAAGGGTCTGGGCAGAGGAACGGGAGGGGTTAGTTTCCTCTTGGGAGGAGTTCGAGAAGTTCAGGTCGCAGCAGTTCCTCGAGCTCCCCATAAAGGAAACCTTTGACTTCATCTCGAAGAATCTTCCGGAGGGAATGAAGGTAACTGTCGCCGGGGGAACAATATGGGAGATGGCCTTGGAGCGAATCATGGGGTACGTCAACCTCTTCAGAAAACTTCGTGAAGACCCTGACCTCGTTAAAGCGGTCATAGACTGGGTTGCGGAGAGGCTTTACAGGGAGTACAAGGTGGTTGTCGAGTTCGACTGTGTCGGTGCCATATTCCACTCTGACGACCTAGGCTACAAGAAGGGAACCATGGTGAACCCTGACATCTACAGGGAAATGGTTTTCCCTTGGTTTAAGAAGTACGCTCAGCTAGCTCACCAGCACGGGAAAATGTACTGGTATCATGCATGTGGAAACGTTGAAGCAGTGATGGAAGACCTGATAGAAGACGTTAGAATAGATGCCTTCCACTCCTTCCAGGATGAGATAATGCCCGTATGGAAGTTTCAGGAGAAGTACGGCGACAGGATCGCAGTGCTTGGAGGAGTAGACGTGGATAAACTTGCACGCTACGAAACCAACCAACTCAGGGCGTATGTGAGAAGCATACTGGACAAATGCATGCCCCGAGGAAGATACGCTCTTGGTTCAGGGAACAGCGTCACGAACTACGTTCCAGTAGAAAACTACTTGGCAATGCTAGATGAAGGATTAAAGTGGAAGCAGTAAAAAGAAATAAAAGGCTCCAGCTAAGGACTTAATGTTCTTCTGAAACCCATGACTTGCAGATGGCTACGCCCTCCACGGCGTCTCTAGCGTAAGCGTCCGCCCCTATTTTTTCAGCGTACTCCCTTGATACTGGAGCACCGCCAATTATTATTCTCACCTTACTTCTTAGTCCAGCCTCCTCTAGAGATTTCACAACTTTCTCCATCTCGATCATGGTTGTCGTTAGCAGTGCGGACATGCCAACCACGTGCGGCCTGTACTTCCTGACAGCCTCAACAAACATCTCCGGCGGCACATCCACCCCTAAATCTATAACCTCAAATCCCGCCCCACTAAGCATGGTTGCCACAATGTTCTTTCCTATGTCATGCATGTCCCCTCTAACAGTTCCTATTACGACCTTTCCTATAGACTCGACCCCGCCTTCTTTCAGCCATGGCTCAAGAATTTTCATTCCCTCCTTCATAGCTTCCCCGGCAACCACCAGGTCCGCTAAAAAATACTCTCCCTTCTCGTACTTCTCGCCCACCATGTCGAGCCCCTTAGCCATGCCCTCACTTATACACTTATACGCAGGTATGCCGGCATCAATCGCTTCTCTGCAAGCCTCTCGGACACCTTCAATGTCAAGGTTCACAATGGCTTCCTTCAGCTTCTCGAGAATCGCCTTCTCTCTTTCCATGAAAAAACTCCTCCACTAAACTGGAAACATGCAACCCTAAAATTTATGAACAAAACATTTTATATTTTTCGAGTTAAAATCTGCAGGAAACTCCAATCAAAACTAAAAAACTCGTCACATATTATCCTTTCTCCGAGAGGATTTCTCATCGTTGCTGTAC
>JAHLWW010000151.1 GCA_019057715.1 Candidatus Jordarchaeum sp. JNZ_1113 | reverse complement strand
GTTTCAAGCAGCGGCATAGTTATAATGAACACATACGAGGTCTGGCCGGTTTCGGTCAGGGCAGGCGAGGCAGAGTACCCCCCAATAGAGAAGTTCGTTGAAGCCATGAAAGCGTTCACGCCTCACGTCTACACGGTTAACGTTAACAGGATGGCGGACGAAAAATATGGAGGCTACACGATGGCTGGAACCATAATGCTCGGCATCTCCTTCGCGACGGGTAGAATCCCCCTCGAAATACGCCACATAGAGGAAACCATAATGGAACGATTGGAAAACCCGGAGAAAAACATAGACGCCTTCCACTTTGGCTACGAAGAAGGCAAAAAAATGCTTGGACGTGGCGGTTAAAAACGCTTAAAGGTGTCTGCTAGAAGACTGCGCTCTTAAGGATTCTCGGGTTGACTAGAAGTCCAACCTCTTCGCTTTGAACTTTAACAGTCCTATTTTCTTTCTTCATCATGTCAATGAGCTTCTCTATTTTTGACTCGACTCCACCTTGAAACCTTAAAGTTGCGGCGAAGAGAACCAGTAAGTTAGCGAGAGTCTTACTCTCAGCAACTTCCTCCGAGAGTTTGACTTCAACCTTTCCTCCTACGTTTAGCAGCTTGGAATCCACTTTTCCAACTTTTTTCTCTTCAGCTCCATAGAGCACGTCGAAGTCTGCTCCCAGCGAAACCCGCTTACCTACCAGCTTCACCGTGTGGAGAAAGCCGTTTTCTTCATCCACTGATGAAAGCACGTAGGTCTCCGTTCTTGCGGGTCCACGGTAAATCTTCTCCAAGTAGTGGACTATTCTATCTTCAGCAAGCACGACGGCGAAGGCGGGCAGAGGCTGCCCCACACCAATAGACCTCGCAACGCTCCTACTGACAAGCTCCTCTATGCTTCCAATCCAAGAGATCGACTTCGAAAAAAACTTCACGACGAGCCTCTTCTCCTCCAGCCCCACCTCGCCGGAGTCCCAGATCCCACTTCTGTAACCGATATACCCGACCTCCTCAGACCCGAGCTTAACAGAGCCGTAGAGGTCCATGTCTCTAGTGAACTGCCTCGACTTAGACATTAAAACTTCCTTCTGCCTGATCCCTATCTCCTCCCCGTGAATATCGGTTTTCCAGAAATCCACAGTGTAAACCTTTTCTTCCATTATAACCACCTTGAAGAGTATTGTGTTCCGTTAATATAAGGTCGACGGGCGCTTAATCAAAGCTTGAAGGCGTCTGTTTGAAGTTGCCACCGCCTTTCTTCATGACTATAGCAGCCTTCTTGAGCCTGTGAAGATACGTCAGCATCCTGAAGGTTCCCAGGAAGCCGTAGAAAGCAAGCGCTAGGAGTATGGGAAGCGCTAATGTATATGTGTCCCATGATGAAAACTGAAAGGAGGACGCGGAGAGCGTTATCCAGGTGAGCGCGGCTGCAGGCGCCACGTGGAGGACTAAGTGCGCGGCTTCACTAGCCACGATTTCCCTCCACTTTGCCTTCCTAACAGCCTCAACCATCAACCTGAAGTAGTTCTCTTCGCCAATCCCCCTAACAAACCAAGCCCCCTGAACGTTTCCCGCTGCGAGGAAAAGCGAAAAGAAGAGGACGAAGAGTGCAACGAAAACGTGGAAGGACGCTAATGCAACTACTGGAAGTTGCAACACAACAGCGCCCTTCCAGCCAAGCCGCCCAATTACCCTGCTCGTCTCAAGCCTAAGTTTGGGACTCACATACCAAGTTGAAAGCAAATCCAGAGCTCTACCAACACCAGCAATGAAAGCGTTAACCATTAGCGGGGTCCATTCCTGAAACATACGCATTCACCCACCTTAGGAAGGGTAAAGGTAACCTCTCTTCTCCCCCCTGTTAGTACCAGTTCGCGAAGCGCTTAATTTTCGGAAACATGCAGGCGACAGGTAGTTGCTGCAATTAGAACGGGGACACACGCCCTTATTTTTTCGCGCGTAAAAGTGAAGCAGTCTCGTTGGAGCACTGTTACTTGTCCTGTTACTTGCTTTACGTTTTTATCTTGCTTAGCCACCTTGACCTTTTTACTGCTTCGGAGCTTACCTCAACGACTTTTCCGTTAGCGATCACTAGGTGAGTCGTTGGGATCTCGGCTCCGGATATTCTAAGTGCTTCTTGGACGGCGTAATGCAACTGGACGCAGTGTGGAGAGCCGTCTATCGTTAGTATTGTTAATGATGCTGGCGGATTCTTTAGCTTAAACATGTATGCCAACTTGTAGACGATCATGTTCATGTGCTCAGCTTCCAGACATGCTGAAAGAGAGGTGCGCCCCCTTGAAATTTCCCTGAAGACTTCAGGGTGTTCCGTCGATATACAGGAGCCGTAAATTAGAACGTCTTTTCCCTGAACAGTATGGCTTCCAGCGTTAGTCTCGGAGAGCCTTCCACTCATGAGAACCCTCCTAAAACTTATTAGTTGCGAACTCCTTTAACTATGTTCTGGAGAGGAGGATAAGGGTGGATTGGATGCCTAAGGAAAACGTGGTTAAATGCATGGTTAAGGGGAGTGCATGTAACGCTGTAAGGGTTTCATGGGAGGAAGGCGAGGTGACTATTGATCCACGAGTCTGCCTCCAATGCGAGCTGATGAAGGGGGAGAGCAAACTGACACTGCCCATATTCACCATCCAGCCGCCTCGCCCCCCAACCATCAGAATACTGCCTGAAATCTTACCAGCAAGACCACCACTAAGTATAACTACTAATAACGTATAATGCCAAACAGAAGAAAAAGTAGAAAAATGGAAAGATAGAACAGGTGTTTTCATAGTTTACTTCTTTGCAAGGACGTATGATAGAACTCCGCCTATGAGGGCGAGCATTGCGCCCACGTTGAAGAGTACAAGGAATCCTATTAGGCCGAAGATCAGGCAGATGGCGCCTCCGACCTTCATTCCCCTCCAGCTCATTAAGCCTCCTACGATTATCAGTATACCAATGACTACTAGGCTTACTCCGTAAGCGTATATTCCGCCACCCAGGCTTCCCATCATGCCAGGAAGGAGGCCGAGTATTATGGTTAGGTTGCTTAGGATCAGTTGTAGAAGCGGAAGAGCTGTTATTACGGGGGCGAAGGTTTCAGGGCTGAGCGTGTATGCAACGAGCGCTGATGTCAACGCGTTGCTTATGGCTGACGGTATCGGCAGAACTAAGGCGCCTACACCCAGAGCGTAGAGGCCGCCGATCACTGATAGGATCGACCATGCTGAAAGAATTTCTTTTTCAGAAACAGTCTCAGACACTGCCACTCCTCCAACCAAAGGTTTTCGAAAAAATAGTTTTCTCTTTGTTTAATATAAATTTTTTCATGAAGTTGATTCATAAAGGGGTGTTTTTCGTATTATTTCGGGTAAAAATTATGTTTTGGCTGTGTTTTTCTGAAAGACTCTACAAGGCATATAAAATATTTTTTTAGCTGAACTTAGTTTATTGATGAGTTGGCTAGGTAGGTTTCAACGTTTGATCGTTCCTTTTCTGTCTGTTGTGGATAATTTTAATTAAGCTTAGTAACTTAGCTTTTAAGTTCCTGCACTCTGCTGGTTTTCTTTGTGTTGTTGCTCGATTAGGGAAAATGTTTATATGTTTTTTAGGTTAGCCTAAAATTGGATGTGAGCATGACGCCGGAGCAAGATGAACTCTCAGAGTCGGAGGAAGAATACATAGAGGCGCTTTATCATATGTATGAGGAAGGCAAAGCCAGCGTGAAGACGAGTGAGCTAGCTGAGAGGCTGGGTGTTTCCCCAGCGTCAGTGACAGAGATGTTGAAGGACTCGCTTACAAAGAAGAACCTGGTGGAGTATGTTCCCTACAGGGGGGCTAGTCTGACTTCCTTGGGGCGTGAGGTCGCCGCGAGGGTTGTAAGGAGGCATAGGATAGCTGAACGCTTGCTCACGGACGTTGCGGGAGTTAATTGGGATGAATGTCATGAGGAAGCATGTAAGTTGGAGCATGCTCTAAGCGACGAAGTAGCAGACAAGCTGGCGGCATCCCTTAAAAACCCCGAGACTTGCCCTCACGGCAACATTATTCCTCCCCCAACAGGAGAAATAAAGGGCGAGGTGGGTCGACCTCTCATCAGCTTCAACCCTCCATTGAAGGTTAGGGTTGTGAGAATAATTAAGGAGAAGCGCGACGTGCTGAGAAGGCTGGCTTCCTTAGGTATAATGCCAGGGGTTGAGCTCAAGCTGATCAGGAGGGCGCCTGCAGGTGGCCCAGTCATAGTTGACTCCGGCTGTCTCCAAGTGGCCATGGGACGGGAGCTTGCCGAGGTCATCATGGCGGTCCCAGTAGACGGTGAGTGAAATGGATAGAGAAGCGACGCTTGGAGGCCGTGCCTTAAAGGTTTTCCTTGTGGGAGTGCCGAATGTCGGTAAGAGCGTCTTCTTCAATAGGCTCACGGGAGTTAACGCTATAGTGTCGAATTACCCTGGAACCACTGTTGAGGTTACTAGAGGGCTGGCCAGCCTCAACGGGACTAAGGTTGAGGTGACGGACCTTCCAGGAACATACAGCCTAGGTTGTCTCTCAGAGGATCAAGAAGTGACCGTGAGGGCTATCATAAAGGAGAAACCAGACGTCATAGTGAACGTGGCCGATGCGAGCAGGCTAGAGCAAAGCCTCGCCCTTACCATTCAGCTCCTAGAGTTGAATGTGCCGATCGTGATGGCTCTTAATCAGGTGGACTTCGCCAAAAAGAGGGGGCTCAACGTGAATCATGAAGCGTTATCAGAGCTTCTAGGGATCCCCGTTATACCCACCGTGGCAACCAAGGGGATAAACGTCAGAGAAGTCCTAGAAGTCGCTATCAAATCGACGCTGGAAGCAAGAAGAGGAGGAGAAGCAGGGCATACCGTTGAGAGCGGATACGGTAGGAGGAGAAGATTCAGGCATGGGCAACTAGGAAGGGAGATTGCTATTCTTCCGAGGCTCGGTCACCGAAGAAGAGTGGAGTATTCCTCTCTAGTCGAAAGCCGCGTTCGAAAATTGGAGCGCGCATTCGCAGGGTACCTTGTAGGCAGCGTGGTTACTC
>JAHLWW010000150.1 GCA_019057715.1 Candidatus Jordarchaeum sp. JNZ_1113 | reverse complement strand
ATTGGGTATATAGCGGATTTTGTGCTTTGGTACGGCACGAATACGGACGTATCTTTCCAATCCAGCACGGCTTACCTGAGTAGTAAGGTCGCACAGTGGATCGGTAACCCTATAGAGGAACATTCGCAATCTCCCCGACCCCCTGTGTCCACGCTCGTCAATACTATGTGCAGAACAGATTAAAACGGGAACAGGGGCAAACGGCCTCACCAGCCGGGCCAGAATGTTAGCGTGAACCATATGACTGTGGACAATATGGGGGCGAAACGTTCGAATACAACGGACAAGGCGAAAGAAAGGCCTTGGATCGGGAATCTTTTTCTGGATTCCCAGAGAAATCACAGACACACCTTCCGCTCCAAGCTCTTCCACATAGGCTTTGGGTGGAAGCAAAGTAACAATCTGGACCTCCCAGCCTCGTGCTCTTAAGCGAGTTGCCAAACGCACAAGCTGTGTTTCCGCACCGCCAAAGGCAAGACCAGTAGAGAGGAAAAGGATTCTCACAGTTTCACCCTCGGAATCCGGACAATAGTCATAGCAATCGGCACAAGCTTTGCACTGTGTCGAATGGCAGTACCATAATTAGAAGTGGAAAGGGCAAAGGTAACAAGTAATACCGAAAGCATCCAAAAAATCCATCGACTTTCCTTCCTTTTCCAGATCACCAGCAGCGAACGCAGGAAAAAAACAGTTAGAGTAAAGTTCAAACCCGCAATGGTCAACCCAAAGAGATCAATCGGAGAGGAAACAACCCATGGAAATGGCATGAAGAGAAAATATACGATGCGAATAGGAACGTGAAACAGAAGATCAAAAAAGCTATGTGGATGGAAATCATAGAGATATGCAGCCCGTCCACGTGCTGCAATCCTCTGCTGGACTGCCAAGACCTCCACGAAACTACCACCCTTCAATAGTCGCCCAGCCTTTTCCAGACCCCACCCAGTGGTGAAGATGACAAAAACAACAAAAACTAACAAACATAAAATACCCATCCTCTTCGCCAAGGCTTGACCTTTGCCTAATGCAAGGGCATCGAATATACGTCGCAATGCCTCAAGACCAACCACACAAAAAACAGGCAAAATACCAGTGTGAAAGGCAACACTGATACTAAACATGACAAGAGCCTTCAAAAAGCTAAAAATACAGTCTTCCCTCAGCCACCTAACAAAATACAGAACACCCAGAGTAAGCGGAAAAACAATCATAACTTCTCGCATTGTAATGGCAGAGTACAGAACGAGGGTAGGGAAAAGTGCTGTACACCACGCCGATCTTCGAGCATAATGTGATCCCCATAGCATCTCCGTTACACGGAAAACATTGTAAACAATGAGCGATCCCAGGGTTACATTGATCGCCTGAGCCATTAGAGGGCTGCGCCCAAAAAACGAATAGAAAATTGCCACAACCCAGGAATATAACCATGCACCAGTACGAAACTCCCTTAAAACCCCGGGAAAGCCCTGCTGAGCCCAGTTAGCAGCGGTAAGTTCAAAACCTATCGCATCAGCTTGAGAATCGGGCAGAGGCCAAACATAGCGATGGATCAACGCGAAAGCAGCACGTATTAAAAACGCAGCGATAAGTGGATTTCGAAGCTGGGGAAATCTCCGAGTTAGTCGAACGATAAATATACCTCCAAGGGCAAGGAAAAGAAAACCTACGACCTCCTGCACTCCTCTATCACCCTCACATACTCCTCTACAGCCCTGTCCACGGTGAAATCTCTGGCCCTCTCTGGGCCTTTCTTCCGGAGCTCTTCGGCAAGATTCTGGTCCCTGAGTACCCTGAGAATAGCCTCAGCAAGTTTCTCTGGATTTTCTGGAGGAACAAGGAGCCCATACTTTCCATTCTCCAAGATTTCCGCTGGTCCTGAAGGGCAGTCGGTGGAGACCACTGGACACCCGCAGGTTAAGGCCTTGTACTCATGCTGAACAGAAAACATTGTTTCCTCTCTGGCCTTAGAGATTATTGACTCGGGCCTGGAAATAATTGTAGCATATCCCAAGTGAAGCAGAATGGGGAGATCGCTCTTCTCAGTTGTTGTTTTAACCTATAATCAATCTCATCTCGTTGAAGAAACGCTTAAAAGTATTTACAACCAATCCTACCCTGACATCGAACTGATTGTCAGTGATGATGGGTCAACGGATGGCACACCGGAGGTAATTGAGCAGTGGCTGGATAAATTCGGTAAAAGGTTCGTAAAATGTGAACTTCTCGTTTCCCCATACAATACCGGTATCTCGGCAAATCATAATCGCGGCGTGAAAAAGGCAAGTGGAGAGTTTCTAAAGTACATTGGCGGTGATGATATTCTTTTGCCAGAAGCTCTGTCTAAGATGGCAAGCTTTTTAGAAACCAATCAAGACGCCTACGTGGCGACATCCTTCGTCCAGCCTTTTATCTCAAAAGATAATGGAGAACCAGTTGAAGTTCTGCCGCCAATTCCAGAAAAGCAAACCCTCAGGATTCTCGCGCAGGATTCCTTATACCAGTTTCGCTATATGACCCGTCACTGTTTTCTCCCTGCGCCAGGCTTTTTCTTCCGAACAGAGAGCCTTGCCAGAGTAGGCTATTTCGATGAAGAATTCAAACGTTTCGAAGATTGGCATACCTGGTTGAAGCTTCTTCTCAACGGATTCCGAATTCACTTCCTCCCAGAGGTTACGGTGCAATGGAGAATTCACCCTAACTCGGTCAGTACGTCAGCACTGTATAAGGGTGACATAAGGTTCATCGAGGAAAACATCCTTGTCTACCAAAAATACGTATTACCCAACCTTCGTCTTCTCTCAATCCTGGAAAGGATTCACGTTTACTCCCGAATCAGATTCTACAAGACCCTCCTCAAGAAAGGAGGTACTATGAAATCCCTAAATCGAGCAAGACTTCATTTCTTATTAGATCCTATCAAATGGGTGGAATTTCCCAGCTGGGTACTGAAACAAATTATGAAAAAGCCGAGAAAAAAGATTGATGAACTCTTCCAACATAACGGCAGGAAGTGATTCCCCATGAAAGCCCTTATCCTCTCTGGAGGTTACGGAACAAGGCTCTACCCCATCACCAAAGCGGTGAGCAAACAGCTCCTCCCGGTGCACAACAAACCCATGATTTACTACCCCCTCTCTGTGGTTCTCCTCTCCGGCATCCGGGACATCCTCCTCATCACGAACCCTGAAGCACCTTGAGGCGTACCAGAGGCTCCTTGGGGATGGAGGACACCTAGGGATGCGGGTTGCCTATGCGGTGCAGAAGAAGCCCTGGGACTCGCCCTTGCTTTCCTTGTGGGGGAGGAGTTCCTCTCCCGGGACAAGGCCATGCTCATCATCGGGGACAAGCTCTTTTACGGGCAGGGTTTTAGCGCCATGCTCCGGAGAGGAGCACCTTGAAACGTGGGGCGGTCATCTTCGGATACTTCGTCCGGGACCCAAGGAGCTATGGAGTGGTGGAGGTGTACGCCTCAGGGAAACCGGTATCCTTGAGGAGAAGCCATAACCACCAGTTCCTACTAATGCGGTCCCGGGACCATTATTCTACGCTGAACGCGTGTTGGACTTTGCGAAAAGCCTCCGTCCCTCAAGGCGCAGGGAACTTGAGGCAAGCCCCCTCGGGAGTGGGCTTGGTTGGCTCGAGATGAGGGCTTCTAATAGGCTGGTCAGTTCCGATGCATTACGTAGAGACTCTAGATCTTTAAGTCGTGTGCTAACATCCTTTAAGTTTACAGGGTCACAGATGAGGTGTTCTTCCCATTTCCAACATTTTATATGGAGAACTTCAAGAAAGACCATAATACCATGCACAAAAAATGCCTTTTACATTTCATACTGCTTGACTTAACAGAACTGATCAAAACAAGTTCAAAGAATCGAACATAGAACTACAACTACGGGATTTTGCCCTCAAAAGCACACAAGCGGAAACCCAAAGGGCCGTACTGACTGACACTAGTTGCGAATTCCCCCTTCCTGCATCGAAAAAGACCCTAACCTATGTCTTAAAGCATGTCAATTAATTTCCTACAACTCTACATTTAATTCATGTAACTTTTACACCATTACCTTTACAATCCCAAGCATTACTTCTTGGCACCACTCGGGAACATTTCACGTAAGAACACCAGGGTAGGCCTTCTTTTTGGCATCACATTTTTCCCTCCAAACTTTTAATGGTTTCAAGCTGTAATCGCATGCAAAGTGCTTTTTTCATTCAAGTATTCGCTTGTCGTCAGCTACTTACACAAATGGCAAAGTGTTATACGCTCATAGATAGAGATTTCCATAAGTTACATGTACCATTTTGCTCCGCGTTCCATAGTGTTTTTGCACGAATTGTCGTTTGGCTTGGAAAAATTCAAAGTACTTTTCGCGCTGTTTCTTTGCCAGACATTGAGGTTGCACCTCGAAAATGTATTACCCGTGCTTCAGGTACAAAGATTACTTTCCATCTTTTTTCCATGCACGAAAGCAAAAATCAGCATCCTCGGCATAAAACTTAAAACTTTCGTTAAAGCCTCCTAACTACTCCCAGCATTCCTGACGTATAACCACAAACGTGGCGTCGACATATGCCGCTTTGTAGCTTTTCGCCGTCCCCCTTCAGACAAAAAGTGCCCACGAAACCAAGACTCAAGAGAATCCATCACTAAACGACCCATTACGCCTTTTTTCATCGATGGAAAGTACCATAGCACCTCTGCCACATTCCATTGGGATAAACGAGTTGAGGCCCAGTTACTTCCGTATCGTCTTTAGCATTTAACTGTTAGAGCAAAAACCTAAGGATAGGTCATGAGGACCCCATGATGTTGTTATTAGCTACCACTACAATTTTTCCGCCAGATAAGGCTACACCTTGATTCACAGCAGTAGCATATGCATTATTATAGTTGCAAAGCACCCGCAATGGAATTGTAGGCAATGTTCCTAATTCAAGCCTTAAGGGGGTTACATCATTATTTACGATAACAATCTCATCAATCATTGATGAATCCTCATGCCTTTTTAAAGAATCAATAAGACGTAACAAAAAATCCATATGGCCGTATTGAACTATGACCAGTGAGATAGTGTTATAA
>JAHLWW010000149.1 GCA_019057715.1 Candidatus Jordarchaeum sp. JNZ_1113 | reverse complement strand
AGCAAGGTCATCTATCAGTTCGAAGCTTCGGGGTCGCCTGAAGACTATTACTAGTAAGGTTACACACGACGCGAGTGTACCTGTAAAGAGGAATTGGTCGAACGTTGACCCGCTTGTTGCCTCTAGAAAGTAAAAGAGAAGCGACGAGGCAAATAGAGATGCACCCTGATTGCCGGGTGCGGCTTCCGTGTATTCAGGTGTAAGTGTAACGTTGCAAGCGAGGACAGTTGATGCAACGTTTCCAGCCTTATCCCAGACGGATACGTTAAAGATGTGGACTCCCTCCACTAGTGGGGCGGTGAACACTCCTCTCCAAACGTTACCCTGCTTGTAAAGGCTGAGCTCGTTTACCCTAACTGCCACGACTTCTGTTTCATCTGTGGCTTCTACAATGATTTCCACTGGTTCACCTGGTCTGGGTGTGGGATTACTTATGTACGCCGTTATTCTAGGCGGGGTGGCGTCAACATAGATGTAAGTGTTTATAATGCACTCCTTGCTGTTGCCTATAGCGCGTATCTGAAGCGTGTAGTTTCCTTGTGCCTGCGGAGCAACTAGCACGGTTTCCCACAGGTTATCGCTCACCTTAGACATGGATGTACTGTTAATAGTAACTAGGTTAACCGTTCCGTTCGTTTGAACCTCAACTTTAACCGGAGAGTAAGGTTTCACTATGGACTCATTAAGAGAGACATTTACTATGACCGGATCATCTTGGCCAATGACCTCAACTTGAAGCGTTAGCGTTGCGGGGGTGTGCGTATCGTCTCCCGAATAATTGGCTGTCAGATTGTGGGTTCCCGGAGTTGTTGATTTAGGCACTATGAAGGGCAACGTTATCATGCCTGACTCGTTGGTTGGGCCAATTGAGACAAGTCTGTCGTCAAGGTAAAGCGATACAGGTTTACTGGGCATTGGGTTTTGAAGATTGTCGGTTAGGCGGAGAGTTACGAAGTACTGTGCACCTGGAGTGAGCGTTGCTGGGTATGAAACGGCTTCAAGGTTAGTTCTGGAAAGTATCGTTACGTTTAGGGATGAAGGAACAGCTACGTGGTTTGTGTCCGGCACAAAACTACCGTTCCAGACGACAGGCGTTGCGGTGATTATTGTTGGGCCAAGCTCGTAGTCTCTAGGTACCCACCATGAGAAACTAGCATAGCCTGACGCGTTAGATTCTACTATCACGATCGACCTGTTATGACCCTCGTCCCTGAAAAGGACGAGTACTCCTTCGGCTGGTTGATTACTTAAGTCTAGGACTAACACTGTCAAGTTGAGCTTATCCCCTCTACAGACTAGCACGTTGCTCTTAGTGTTAAAATCCTTTGAGGTACCTAGAGTGAAGGCTACTTGAAGATTAACGGATTGCTCGCAAACCATGCAGGCGGACAAAAGCAAGGAAAGAGATAACAGGAAAAGCAAAAACATCTTTCTGCTCTTCAAGCAAGAAGCCCCCAATTCACTGTCTTTTTTAAAACGGGAAACTCAATATTATGGTTTAACAGCAAAATAAAAACCCAACATTTTTCTGGAGCAAGAAGAGGAAAAAGCATTCAGGAATGAGCGTAGTTTGAGGACCATTTTTGAAAAGCATATGTTGGTCCGGCATGAAGTTATCAGAAAAGTTTAAACATCAATGATCCTGAAATTTTCCTCGAAAAATTGGAAGACGAAGCCTAGAAGACGGCAAGCAATAGTCCCAAGAGGAGTGGATGCTCCTTGAACACTGAAAACATAGTAAAGATTATCGAGTCAAACATAGGTAAACTTGCAGTTGAAGCAATATACGTCATAGATACAAACTTCAAGGTGTGGGCATTTAAGGGGGAAATTAAAGGAGACGTTTTAGGGTACTACAGAAAGTTCCCTTTATCAATGATGAACATAGGAAGCATGGTACATGACAAGAAAAGCTTTCTTATAAAAACCACAGAGAGAACAGGAGTCATCGTTATAATGAAAGAGGAGCATCACACGATGATAGCGGCAGCAAAACTTAAAAATAGGATAAATGCGCTCAGCGAAATGTACGAACTAGACAGGATACTCGAAATATTAGATAAGGAAGGAAAAACCTGATAGCTATTAGAGTAAAAGTTACATATATGTTGATTCGTGATTTCTTGATCACTTTTTTGACTAGTAAATGAAAAGAGATTTTAGGTGTTTTCTTCCATTGACGTTTAGGATCGTTAAGTGAGCAGAGTAGGCGAGAGGAGGCTTCTGCAAGTGGCGGAGGAATGGAGCTACGATACCGTGATAGTCAGGTTTGGCTGCGAGGTTGGAGTCAAAAGTTCAAGAACGCGAGTACACTACGAAAAAGAAGTCTGCAAGCAGATAGAAAAACTACTAGAGGCAGAAGGAATAGACCACAGGATAGAATACGTTTTCGGGAGAGCATATGTAGCGTCGGGCGACGCCGTTAGAGCGGCGAAGTTGGCAACCCGCATATTTGGAGTCTCGTCAGTCTCACCAGCGCTGAAAACCAGCTCAAAAATAGACGACATAGTACACACAGCATTAAAAGTCGCTCAGAAGACCCTAAAAGAGAGAATAACATTTGCCGTAAGGTGCAGGAGGACGGGAAACCACCCTTACACCAGCATGGATATCTGCAGAAAAGTGGGAAGCGAGATCCTACAACTATTCAAGGAAAACGGGTTAAAAGTGAACCTTAAGAATCCAGATGTAACGATCAAAATAGAAGTACGCGACGACAAAGCGTATGTTTACACCGAAGAGTACAGTGGACCTGGAGGCTTCCCGTTAGGAGTACAAGGAAAAGTGATCTGCCTGCTAAGTGGCGGAATAGACTCACCTGTAGCATGCTGGCTCATGATGAAAAGAGGAGCACTTATAATTCCAGTATACTTCGACTCAAGCCCAACGTTTTCTGATGAAGCTAGCAGGATGAAGGCGCTGGACTGCGCAAAAGTCCTCTTCAGATGGGCGGGGCGGAAGGGGGAAATGTACGTTATTCCCTACGAGGAAGCATTAACAACCATAAAAAGGGAATCCCCCGAAAGGTACACATGCATCCTCTGCAAGAGGTTCATGTACAGGGTGGCAGAAAAAATAGCGGAAATCGAAAAAGCTGAGGGAATAGTGACTGGGGAAGCTGTAGGGGAGCAGGCAAGCCAAACCCTCAGAAACCTAAGAGTTCTAAATGAGGCAGTTAAGAGATACCCTGTCCATAGGCCACTTCTCGGGTTTGACAAAGTTGAAACGGAAGCTATAGCGAGGAAAATAGGGACATATGATATTTCAATCAAGAAGAGCTTAGGATGCACTGCTGCACCTCGACACCCTATCCTCAAAGCAAAGCTAGAAGAGGTATTAGAGGTTGAAAAAAGAATAGAAGTGGAAAAAATGGTGGAAGAAACTTTGGAAAAAGCAAAAAAAGTAGAAATTTAAAAGTGAAGGCGAAGAAAAAGAAGAAATAACTGTTACAGTAATGATTTCTGAGAAAAAGAAGGCGCAAAATCTCAGCAACCCGGGTTCAACTCTTCACTTACGGATACTTGTTCCCTATGTAAGCTTTTCTTCCTAAACTTCTTTAAGACTGGGTAATTGAGATGCGTCAAGTCGTGTTGTGGAGTAGTTTTGAAGTTTTTAGCGAAGCCCAGTCTGGGCGTTAAAACGTTAGTTCAGAGATGGTTTGCGTAACAGAGCTCGAAATTGAATTATCAACGAAATACTTTACTTTGGAATGCATGTTTTTGTTCTCCCATAAGAAAGAGTTTTTCATAAGGGTGAAATTTTAGGAAAGTTAAAGAGGATATAAACTATGAAAATTTCCAGTATCAAGAGGAGGTTTAGTATTGGAGGGTAAAGTGATTAACATCGGTATTCTGGTTTCTGGTAGGGGCTCTAACATGGAAGCGATCATTAGGAAGGTTGAGGAGGGATACATTAAGAACGCCAAGGTTGTCGTTGTTATAAGCAGTAGGAGAGATGCCCCTGCCCTTGAAAAAGCTAGGGCGCACGGCATAGAAACATTGTTCATAGATCCTAAGGACTTCTGGAAGGAGCCTGACCCAGAGAAAAGGGAGAGGTTGAGGGTAGAATACGACAAGAATATTATAGCTGAACTGGAAAAGAGGAACGTCAACCTAGTGCTCTTAGCTGGCTATATGCTTAAGCTCAGCCCATACTTTATAAGAAAATACAAGGGAAGGATCATGAACATCCACCCATCTCTTCTCCCAGCCTTTCCGGGGCTTAACGCCCAGAAACAAGCGCTTGATTACGGTGTGAAGTACACGGGGTGCACTGTCCACTTTGTTGATGAAGAGGTAGACCATGGACCAATCATACTTCAGGCTGTCGTTCCAGTTCATGATGACGACACTGTGGAGACATTATCTGAGAGAATTCTCAAGAAAGAGCATGAAATATATCCTGAAGCTGTCAGGCTCTATGTTGAGGGAAAATTGGAAGTGTTAGGGAGAAAAGTGAAAATCAAGAGTTAGAGCCAGAGGATTTCTCCATCACACGTAAGGAAGCGCCTTAAGCCATACCTTTCGCCTAATTTCATTAGGGCTATCGCCATGAGGCGACTAGCATATGAGAGGTTTATGACCGGCTCCACATTGTAAATTTTTTCCTCTACGAGCCTGGAGAGCTCCTTGAATGCTTTCTCCGGATTCTCCGAATTTAACACCAGCATGGCTCCGCCCCGCTTCTCGACAGCGCCTCTTAGGGCACCAGCAACCCTTGAGTCAGCTACGTAGAAGAACTCCTTCGGGGTTATATTCGCTCTAGCTGTCTCTTTTTCCACGGATTCAACGTCTTTTTCGTTTTCCACTCCAGCGATCAGAATCAAATCCGTTTTAATGTTGAATTTATTTCTGAGATACTGTACTTTCTCTGGATTCACTCTGTAACCTCTATCTGTTACATCAACTATTTGTTCTTTCCTTAGGACTCTTAGGTGGAAGTCTAGCGTGGTGACGGGAAGCCTAACGAGGAGGTCCCGAAATGATGCTTCACGCATTTCTAGGAGCAGACGTAGTATTTTTCCTCTAATACCGTGTCTTGCTTCTTTGTCCAGTATCAGCAATTGTTAACCTCCCGCATAGTTTCAATAATATAG
>JAHLWW010000148.1 GCA_019057715.1 Candidatus Jordarchaeum sp. JNZ_1113 | reverse complement strand
AACGCCGGAAGGTTCTTCACCACAAGCCTCTTCTTCCCGCAAGCCGGCCTCAACATGCCGTACATATACGTCAAGCTTGCCTACGATGAGGAGATGCCTAAACTGAAAAAGTACAACGCGCTACCTTCAGGGCTATACTGGATAAGACACATGGACTCAGGCCCCATCCTTGTGAGGGAGGGAGAATGGAGGTCAAAGACCGTGTGAAAGCGGTCCTCTTTGACCTAGATGAAACCCTGCTTAAGCTCCCGGTAAACTATGAGGAGCTGAGAGAGAAGCTGAGACACTGCGCTTCCCGCCTAAACTTGAAGTTTGAGTTCCGCCGCATTCTCGAAGACATAGATGCAGCTTCACGCATTGCTGGGGACGACTTCAGAAGGGAGTGTTACGAGATAGTGGAGTCATATGAGCTTGAAGCAGCCATGAAGCCGATACCAGAACAGGACGCCGCCTACGTACTGGAGAAGCTGAAGGAGGGGGGCTTAAGGATCGGGGTTGTCTCCCGAAACTCTAGAAGGTGCATATTGGCATCCCTAGAAAAGCTCGGCCTAACAAAACACGTCGATGTTATCATAGGAAGAGAGGACACGCAGAGAACTAAGCCAAACCCTGAACCGATAATTTACGCCCTAAAGCTTCTAGGAGTTGAGGCTGACGAAGCCGTCTACGTGGGGGATCATCCATACGACCTCGCCGCGGCCTCGGCTGCAGGCGTCACGTTCATCGCTGTAGGCGACAAGATAAGGGGGTACGGGAGCCGAGTCAGGAGTCTTAGGGAAATCATCAGCCTAATCTCCATATAGTCTCCTACACGTGGACATTATGACCTCCGCGGTATCCCTCCACGTGTTTAACTTAACCTCAACCCTTCCCCCATTTTCCAGTAGCCTGATGATGCTTCCTGCGATCTCCCCCCTCGTCCACTTGCAGCTCGTAACACCCGGAAACTTAACTTCTTGCGGCGCAATGACCGGTAGACCCATAGCAAGCCACTCCCTGAGCTTCAAGCTCTCAGTATTATAAGCGTTTACACCGACATCAGCCATCACGACAAACTCAGGCACACGCTCGTAAGGCACATACCCCAACACACGAACCCCACTAACGCCTTTAGCAGCCTCCATCAAAACCTCCCTAGCAGCACCATCCCCAATAATCCAAAACTCCGCGTTGGGAAAACGCTCACGAACGATATTCATGGCTTCAATCACGGGGACAAGATACCTCACATACATGTTAGTAAGCTTGCCAATATAAACCACCAAAGGAAAATTAACACCATACTTCTCCCTAACCAAACGCCTATCATACTTTTCAGGGTTAAAGAGCTCATTATTATACCCGTTCTCGGCAAAAACCACCTTCCACCTCAAACCACGCAGAAAAGGGTGAACAAAACCCTTACCCGCGTTAAAAACAACCCTAGCACACCTTATAATCATTTTATCAACAATCTCAACCAAGGGAACAAGCAGCCTCTTTATTCCCCTCCAATTATCCCTACATAAGTCAGCCTTCCACTCCACAACGTCATAAAAATACTCCCCTACAAGAGGCCTCAATAAAAGTGCAAGGACACCTGCCCTAAACCCGCAGAAAATCTTACACTTAACCCTCCTAAACCTCAACACTCCAAGAACACCAAACACGGGATTATAAGCACTAACCACCCTAACCTTACATCCCAACATTCTAAGCTCCCGACAAACATGGTAATCCCTCTGCGGAAACTTCTCATCTACCGAAGAACAAACAAACAAGACCTCCAAAGCAAACACCCCCAGACACAAAAACAAAGAAAGTGAATAAAAAAGTAATCAATCCAAAACAAACAATACGCCAGAAAAACAGGAAAACAAAGTGAGACAAAAGCTAAACGAAAACCGACAGCGTTTTTAAAAAGCCGAAACCTCTATTACGGGAAAATTCGGAGCTGAAAGGCGAAACGCCGTTTTCGAGTGATGCTTTCTGCGAATTTGATGTTTCAAAGCAAAATCTTCTTTTACAAATGTTGAAAAATTCCCAATTTTTAAGTGTCTTTTTTGCGAAAAAATTTAAAAACCCTCAAGGACGAGTTCCCAAGGGAAACTAAACTCCCCTCTCGCGGAGAAACGAAGAATCGAACCACAATTCTAGGAGCCCTCTCCGAGGTGAGGCAGTATGAATTTGAAGGACCTAATAAGAGAAGTGATCGAGCGCGGAATATACTATGAAGGCGCCATCATTCTGAAAAGCCTAGCCGAGAAATTACACGACATCGAGAAGGGTGAAGGAGACTGTGGAATTATCGAAGCCTTCGAAATAGGACTCCTCCTAGGCTCTCTGAGAAACCACCTCTTCTACGACGAGTATATTAAACTCGAAAACCTAGTTTTGGATTCTATCGAAAAATGCTTGCTGAGAAAGAAATAAAAATTAAGCATCAAGCAACAAAGTAACGAACCCCAAAAGAAATGACCGCATAACCAGTTTGGCACGCTTTGAGGTTTGCTAGGGCTGCTGTGCTTAACAAGGCAACCCCAAAAGAAATGACCGCATAACCAGTTTGGCACCCGCTCGCACCCCAAACTAGCTTATCTTTCACCTCATCTTTCTCCTACCTCCTCATCAATCTCTCCGTCCATTTTTCGCCTCCGGCTTCATAGAGAATTAATGGTTAATTATTAATGCCGTGCCAGCTTGTATAATGCTGAAAACCTACTGAAGGATCACATTAATTGATGACGTGGCTTGCTTACAGTCTCTAACGGCCCAGTCTTTCCTTCAAAGACACTGCTGGCTCTCGTGTTTTATCATTTATCTATAAATCTATCTTTTCCATTTATCAACACTTTTTTATTTAAGCACTATTAAGGGGGAGTCTAGAGGCGCTGGGGTTGACTGGTTGTGATGAAAATCGAGAGCATAACGATAATTGGAGGGTATGGGAAGTCTGGTTTACCTGAGCCAGTGAGGGAAGTGGAGCTTAGAAGAGGAGAAATTGTCAGCATTGTTGGCCCAACGGGCTCTGGGAAGACTACGTTGATAAACGACATAGAGATGTTTGCGTCTGGAGACACGCCGACGAAGCGAAAAATACTTGTAAACGGTGGGGGGGTGCCGGAAGAGATTAGAAGTAGCCCTCATATTAACCCGATTGCCAGGATAACCCAGCACACGACCTTTCTGTCCGATCTTCCAGTTTACGATTTCCTGTCTATTCATGCAATGATCAGGCAGGATGGGGATGAGCGCTTAGTGAAAAGGACGCTGGACCTGGCAAATCAATTGTCGGGTGAGAACATAGTGCCGAACATCCGTATGACTGAGCTGTCGGGCGGTCAGACGAGGGCCCTGCTCATTGCTGACGCTGTGGTCATCGGGAATACGCCGGTCGTTCTGATCGATGAGGTCGAGAACACGGGAATATATAAAGATAGAGCGCTGAAGATACTGAGAGAGTGCCAGAAGATGTTGATATTTGTGACGCATGACCCGCTGATTGCCTTATCCTCAGACCTCCGGATCGTTATGCGGAATGGTGCAATGGTGAAGGTTGTGAGGACGACTGAGGACGAGAAGGCTGTCCTGCAGGAAGTTAAAAGGCTGGACGACATCCTGAGCGAGTTGAGGGAGAACATAAGGCTTGGAAACCCGATTGGGCTCAAAAAGGTGGTAACGTGAAACTGGTTATTTGCGCAGGACCCCCATCCTCCGGAAAAACAGCAGTTTTAAAGTTTACATGTGAGAAACTTATCCGGAAGGGTTACAAAGTCGCGTATCTCAAAATAGATACCCAGTATGCGACGGAGGATGAAGTGTTTAGAGAAGCGCTCGGGATACCGACAAAGAAAGTGTATACTGGAGACCTGTGTCCCGACCATGTGAACGTACTGGTTCTCGGAGACGGATTAGACTGGGCTAGGAGCATGGGCGCCGATATCTTCTTAGTTGAGTCTGCCGGGTTATGCTTGAGGTGTGCCCCCTACGTGGAAGGCGGGCTTGGCGTCGTCGTTCTAGAAGCTACAAGTGGCATCCAGCTGCCACTAAAACTCGGACCTCTACTCTCACTTGCAGACGTCGCTGTCATGACAAAGATAGACCTTGTTTCGCAAGCGGAGAGGGAGGTGTTCAGGGCTAGAATCAACGAGGTTGCTCCAGATGTGCACGTCATAGAGGCAGACGCCCTACACGGAATAGGCATTGACCCCCTCGTGAGAAAGATAGAGAGATACCCCGAGCTCTCAGGGGAGCCCGTGCTAAGAGGCGTGCCCCCCCTCGGCGTTTGCACTATATGCGTTGGGAAGAAGGAAGTAGGATGGAATAAGCATTTCGGAATACTGAGAACTCTGGAAAGCGACCTGTTCTATCGGGGTGAATAAATGAGAAAAGAGGAGATCCTTAAGAGGCTGCAGAACAGAAATTGCGGAATGTGCGGCTTCGGCTCGTGCATCCGATTCGCAGAGGAAGCGGAAAAAAACGCTGGCCTACTAGAAAGGTGCATGTACCTGAAAGAGGACAGCGAGACGGAGGAAACTAGACACGCAGAGTACGCTGAAGAAGACATCATAGGCGGAAAGTACGACTTCATCCTAATGCCGCTTCCAAACGAGAAATCATGCAGAGAGTTTATCTTACCATTCAACCCCATCCTCACACGGGAACTGGACATCAAGAAGGGCGACATCATCGTCGGGAGACCAATGGGCCAAGGATGCCCAGTCCAACACGTGCTGGAAGTAATAGACATCGACAGGTTCTGCGTTATAACAGCCTGGGTCGTCGGCCCACAACACTCACGAAGCAGAGACTTCAAAGAGATCGGACCCTACAGCCTAGTCGCCTTCGAAGGCCTAGCAAAAGTAATGAGCCGAGAACCAATGTTCGGCCACCGACAACGATTCCTACCAGGATACTGCATGATGAACCTCGCACACACAGGACTAGTGAACTTCGTAAACAAAACAAAAAGAGGAATACACGTTCGACTAGAAGACATAATAATCGGAGTCTAACCAACCAGCAACAACCCCCACACCATAAAACCACCACCAAGACAAGTTAACCTCACCTCTCGCCGAGACCAGTGTGCCAAGAAAGAAATGAAAAATAAACATCAAACAACGAAATC
>JAHLWW010000147.1 GCA_019057715.1 Candidatus Jordarchaeum sp. JNZ_1113 | reverse complement strand
AATAGAACAAAAACAGTAACGAAAGCGATTTTATGCTGTTACTATTTGAATATTCTTCACTGTGCACTCCCTTCCGCCAACTATTTTTGTCGCACTACTTCCGCACTTCGGACATTTTAGCGATAATGAAAGTAGTTGAGGGACGTGGGGTGCTCCTTCGAAATCCTCTTTCTTTGCCTCGCCTTCATAGCCGCACTCTGAACAATAGATCACTCCTGGCCTGATGGTTATGTTGACCTTCGCTCCCTCAGCCATTGTTCCCTCTGCGGCCACGTTTAAGCTGAACTTCAAGTAATCCGGGTTTAGAAGGGTGAATTCTCCTAGTTCTAAGTTTATTTCTGTTATGCGTGTTGCGTTGTTCTCCTTGGCTACCCTAATTACTGTGCTGATTATCATCTGGGCGGTGGAAAACTCATGCATCCTAAATCCCTGACGAAACGTAGAATCTAAACGTTTAAAAGTGTTTTTTTAGAAGAGGACTTGAGGGTTAGGTTTGCGGAAGAGAAACATATTCATAGTTTACCCTGAGTACTTTGACTCCAAGTTGACGAGGCGTGAGGGGAGAAGAGTCCCTTTAAATCTCGCTGTTCCAAACCCGATGATAGATGAACTGGCATCTGTTGCTCGCAAGCTTGGGTGGCAGGTGAGCGTGGAGAAAGAGGTAGCATATCCGAGATGCTGGTGGAACAAGAAGGGCAGGCTCATCGTAGAGAAGTACGGAATGAAAAAGGGAAAAGCAATATTCACAATGGCAAGAAGCCTTAAGAGATTAAGAGAAAGCCAGTAAGCGTGCACTTCCGCTAGGAGGGTTTGCTTGAAGCGCCTAGGAAAAGTTCTTCATGTTTCATCATCAGGCAATTTGGTCGTTCAAGCGAACATAGCTCCCGAGATCGGGAGCAAAGTCGTCGATGAAAAACTCAAAGAAGTGGGCTCCGTATACGATGTTATCGGTCCGGTCAATAGTCCATATGTAACTATTAGACCGATTGAGAGATCAGAAGCCGATAAGTACGTCGGAAAGCCTCTCTACATTCTAGATGGTAAGGGGCGCAGTCAGAGGAAGCAGTCAAAGCGCCGTTAAGCCTTCGAGGAAGCATTAGACGAACTCCCTGAGCAATGCGAGCAGCTTCATGGGGGGAGCGTCCGTCTTGACGGAGATTGCGCTGAAGTGTGTTCTGAAGGCTGAAAACCCCATCCCCCTTAAAGCTTCAATCACTTTCTCGATGGGTGGACATGGAACACGGGCAGCTGAGCACATCCTGTGTATTTCGTAGTATAAAGGTGGTGCATTAGCCTCCTCTAGAAGTTGCGCCAGAAGCTCCAACGTCTCCTCTTTCTCTATTTTCCTTTCCGCAACCTTAACCACCCTCCTCAGAAAATCTTCATTCTGAAGCGGGCCACACCATACTGGACCAGCTATCCTTGTTTCTTTCCCGCACTCGGGACAACGCCTTGTAATATCAGGTGCTGGGAGCCCCCTGATCAGTCTTCTGGATAAGCAATGGTCGCAGTGAACAAGGTATCCTATCTTCTCCAGTTTCTCGTCCGCCATTTTGGCTCCAAGTCTCCCCTTAAAGTAAACTCTCACATGATGCCCGAAGTAGTAGGAAAGCGCTGGTTGTAGAGCATAATCGTGCTTTGCAGCCACGGAAACCGCATGTGCTATCAGTATGCGTAGAGCGACTTCATGGCAATACTCCCCTTTAAAGGGCATACTTCCATACCGCCTAAGGCAAGCTCTCGGCTGAGACCCACATAGAAGTGGTAGGTCGGTCGCCGTAATGCAAAGCATGGCGCTTTTAGGCTTTAATGCCCGTACAGCTGATTCTAAGAACGGTGCAGGAGAGCCGAAGGGGTCTAGGTCCACTAGGTCGAACCTATCTCCTTTAGAAGCGAAAGATGAAAGAAGAGTATTTGCATCCTCACAACATATAAAAGCTCTATCTTTTAACCCATGCAGTTCAAAGTTTTTCTTTATCAAGGAGAAAGCAGCTGGGTTTATGTCGTTCACCACAATGCTCTCAACGCTGTCCGTCTCAAGCATGAATCTCAATGCTCTTACTCCGCAACCAGCCATAGGAACGCATACCCTCAGCTTTCTGCCAGCCTCCTCAGAGTATGCCTGAAGGACGCAGACAGTCACATCCCTGTTTAGGGACATTTTAGGATTATAAAAGACCGGAGCTTTAGAAGGAATATAGCTTCCCCTCTCAGAGTAAAGGCTGACGTCTGGAGCATAAAACACAGTTGCTCCTTCCCTATAGCTTTGGACCGGGAAACTGGACAAGCACCTCACCCAGTTAACCTTTTTTTAAGGAAACGTGAAAGACCTTATTTACTCTAATTGCTCTTTAACTCCCTGGTGAAAGTCGTTGCTTGTGGCGGGAGTGGACGAGGCAGGAAGAGGCCCGGTTATAGGTCCCATGATAGTGGCCGGTGTTCTCGTTGATGATTCATCCATTTGCATACTTGAGCAAGCAGGAGTCACGGATTCTAAGCGTCTTACGCCGCAACGGAGAGTGAAGCTTTTCCAGTGTGTGCTTGAAGTCGCTAAGAGCGTCGTGTTCTTGGAAGTTTCCCCGAGCGAGATAGATGAAGCTGTCCGTTCTGGCGTAGGGTTAAATGAGCTTGAAGCCTGCAAGATGGCTGAGGTCGTAGACAGGTTACAGCCTGATGTAGCTTACTTGGATGCCACGGATCCTCACCCGAGCAAGTTTGAGGGAAGAGTTAGAAGGTACCTTGCGTGTAGCACTAGGCTAATTGCTGAGCATAATGCAGATGAAAAATACGTGATTGTAGGGGCTGCCTCCATAGTGGCCAAAGTTATCCGTGACGTGAAGGTTGAGGAGCTTAGGGCTTACGGTGACGTCGGCTCAGGATACCCGCATGATCCACGAACCATAAATTTTTTGAGGTGCTGGGTGAGGGAGAAAGGCTGTCTGCCCCCGTTTACTCGACAAACTTGGAAAACCGCGAGGAGAATACTTGACGAAGTCCTCCAGAAAAAACTAGTTTGACTCTTGCAGCTTCATTATTAACTCCTCTGGCCCCTCCATAGCCTCTATTTCCTCTTTACTAAAAACTGGCACTCGAGTTCTCTTAATTTTCTTTTCCTTGTCCGTCACAAACATGGCCATCTTCTGCGCAACCCATGAAAGCCTATCAAGAACCATTATTTTCCTTTCAATAGTCCTATCACAAGCCCTTCCAACTCCGGTGACGACTAAACGTTCCTCCTTCTGGTCTGCTGCAAGAGCGTCGAAGGGCGCTCTTCTAGCAAGTATGACTTTAAATCCTAAATCTGATAACGCCTCGAAGATCTCCCTCTCCAACTCATCCTCCCACTCTTGAGCCCTCACCTCTTCCTCTTCTTCTTGTTCATAGATCAAATGCCACTCGTTTAAATCCACGGGCGTTATGATATCGGCATCCAGCTCCTCCTCTATTTTCAAGGCTGTTTCTAGCGTTGCGTCCATCTCGTTTCTCTCATACTCGTAAATCGCCTTCCGGGAAACTCCAACCTTCTCCGCCAGGTCCCCGAGGGATAGCCCCCTTTCCTCCCTTGCCCTTCTTAAAGCCTCGCCATTGATCTTTATGTAGAGGCCTCCACGCCTAGCAAGAGCTATTGGGCGAGCGTCCTCCAAGACGAAGCGTTTGAACGTCGAAAAATTAATCGTCGGCACCCCACACCTTCCATAGATAACGCCGTCAAGCATTTCGCTCCTCCTAGTTCTCTCTCCTACTACGAGAGGGATCGCTGACATAAGCCTTGCCAGCATTCTCAGCTCTCTTCCCTGATCATCCTTTAGACCATCAACGTTGGCGAGAACCTTAAGAAGTATCAGGAAATCCTTCTTCCTCGCCACTAGGTCAAAGCAGCTCTTAGAGGGAAGATTGTTGGCAACCTGAAAACCTGCCCTCTGAAGTAACCTTCCCACCTTCTCTATAGAGAGACTGGAGGACATCATCACCCACCAATCTTCTTTCCACTAATAACTTGGAAAACACTAAGATTTAAAAGTTAATCCGCTTCAGCCTGTTGAAATAAGAGTCATGCTCTTAATAACACCTCTAGTCCTCCTGATCTTCGTAACGAGTTCATCCAGCTCCTTTCCTAGTTCGCCTATTTCAACCCTGACCACTATGTCCCATTCGCCATAAGTTACGTGTGTCTCAGTTACGTGCTCCATCTTCGAGATCTTCTCGGCAACCTCGTGTTCCATCCCCGCCTCGGTCATTAAGAGTATATAAATTACTCTCATACAATCACCCTTTAAGAACGCCACATAAATTTAAGAAAAATTTCCTCACTGAAAACCTTTATGGTGAATTTTATGTATCTGCCAGAGCGTCTCTCTGGGCTCGAGGCTCTCAGCGGCGAGATACACTATTTCCGGATTCCGCACTCAAAGTGGCGTAGCCGGATATTGGACGCAAAGGAGGCTGGCCTCAATGCCATTTCAACGTACATACCGTGGAACTGGCACGAGGTCGAAGAGGGCTCATTTGATTTCTCAGGAAGCACTCATCCGCAAAGAAACTTGGAGCTTTTCCTTGAAATAGCAAAGGAAGAAGAAATGCTCGTGATAGCTAAGCCGGGGCCATATATCTGCGCCGAGTGGCTTTATGGTGGTGTCCCCTCCTGGCTTCTGGAGCGCTATCCTGAAGTGCGCGCCCTTAACTCTTTGGGTAAGCCGACGAAGTGGTTTTCGAAGAAGGCACCAGCCATAACCTATCTTCATCCCACCTACGTTAAGTTTGCAGAGAGATGGGTAAAGAAGGTCTCCGAAGTAATAAGGCGGTATGAGGCATCAAAAGGAGGCTGTGTCTTTATAGTTCAAGTGGATAACGAGTCATCTTATGGCTTTCACTTTTCTCCATTCGACGCCGATTACAATCCTGTAGTTGTAGGAGGAAATGGAAAGGAGGGGCTTTATCAGAAATGGCTTGAGTCAAAGTATTCATCAATCGCCCAGCTTAACAGGACCTATGGAACAAGTTACACCACGTTCTCAGAAGTTGAGCCCCCACGAGCACTTAAGGGAAAACGCAGCCTTCTGGTAGTGCTGGACTGGCTTGAATTTAAGGAGCATATGATCGCTGAATTCCTCCACAGGATGGCT
>JAHLWW010000146.1 GCA_019057715.1 Candidatus Jordarchaeum sp. JNZ_1113 | reverse complement strand
GCCTCATGCTGATGTGGCGAAGTTTGTTAGTGTTGGTGGGAGGGAGTTTTGGGTTTTGGCGGCTCAGTCTAGTAGGATGATAGTTGCTAAGGGGGTTGGGTGGAGTAGGGGCTTCTTCCAGTCACTACAGGAGTTCTTCTCGCAGGCCGTGAAGGTTGAGCCAGGAATAGTGAGAAGTGCAATAATTCAAGCGATCCTGGTTTCGATAGCGTCAAATCCCAATGCTTATACTCCAAGCTCGGTCACTATATTTGAGGACTTAGAAAGAAGGGTTACTTTGACTAGGGCGTTCAAAGCTTTGCCCATGCTTAAGGTGGGGATAGAACAGGAACTCATCTCTTTCTTGGAGAAGCTTCAGAACTATGAAACGCTTGAAGAAGCGATACTTTCAGCGACCCCAACTCAGATAGCGTTTCTAGCCAAGCACTACCGAACGCTTAAAAACACCGGCATCATAAAAGTGGAGGATAAAAGTGGAGGATAATTAAGGAGGTTTTGGGTGTGACGCTTGAAGGGAAGGTTAAGGTTTCTCTACGTCTTCTGAAAAACCTGGGAAGCCTAACTGGTGTTGCGAAGCTCACAAGAATGCATAACGCATTATCAGTCGCTGTAGGATTGGAGAAGATTGGGGTGATAGAGTTTCTTGAGGAGCCTAAGAGCCTTAAGGAAGTTGCGGACTTTATAGGTGACGTCAAGCGCTTAGACCTTCTTGAGGCAATGTTTGAGGCACTCGTAGAAGAAAAAGTCCTCAAAAAGGTCGACGGCCGCTACACGGTTAACGTGAGCCAACTGGAGAAGTTAAAAGCAATGAGGAGGACAAATCCGTACTTCAAGGAATACGAGGTTTTCACAGCAGGGTTTGAGGGAGTGATGAATGAAGTAATGATTGACGTGCTGAGGGGAAGAGACTTCGACTTTGTCTCGCCAGAAGTCGCAACAATACTGTATTTCCAGACGAGCAGCAAAATATACGCCCTTGGTAGAGAGCTACTGCTTGAGCTTGGTGGCGGTAAAGGGCTTAAGGGAAAGAAGATTCTGGATTTAGGGTGCGGCTTCGGAACCGAGCCCATAACGATACTGAAGTACCTTGACTTTGACTGTCACCTGATATGTGCGGACTTCTTCCCGAACGTTGTGGACGAATGCATGCACACAACGATCGAAATAAACGGCCAGACAAAAATACTTAAGGACCTGGACAACGTGGAGTTCGTGGTTCTTGACCCAATGATGAAAAAGCTTTTCCCGATACCCGACGACTATGTGGATGCCGTGTTTAGCTTTGGGCTCCTTCACTGGAGCAGCCACCCAAAAGAAATAATAAAGGAATGTTCAAGGGTGCTGAAGAGCAAAGGGATATTTATGACGGTAACTCAAGTGAAGAGAGACGAGGAAACCCACCTTACCATGGGAGACGTATTACTAAAAATAATAGGAGGAAACAGGTACTACACGAAGAGCGAAATTAAAGGGTTCCTAACAGAGGCAGGCTTAACCGACCCCACAATATTCCTTTCATACATGATAACAGCTAGAAAAACATAAATCGGAAACCAAACAAGTAAAACAAAAACCCTTCAACTTCCATTTTTTAGTTTCATCATTTAGTTTCATCAGCTTCGTTTATCGCGAATTTAGTTGCATTCAATCCGCGACAAATAACAACTACCAGTCTTGGTTACCAATATTGGTTAGTGGTTTCCCCTGACTGAAGCAGGAAAAACCCGGTTAGTCAATTTAAGGTAATATGCCGGGTTCCGACTTGTGGTAAGCAACATTAAATGGCGCCGGACAAAATTTTGGTTACCTAGCTATAACTGAAACGTCACTGGATGTGCGCAGCAGGGTTCTCGGTACATGAAAAGTTTTTAAAAGCTGCTGATGCGCGTTAATGAGAATGTTCAGATAGTGGTTCGTCCTACGGATTCTTGAAGGAGGCTACTTATCTTTTTTGCTGTTCCTCTTAGCCTTTGAAGCATTAATCCTAGCTGGTGTTCCGGTATTCCCGCAGCTATCAGTATTGCTGGTCCAGCCTCAACCGCCACCACGTATCCCTTTGTTCCATGAACTATGCATTCCGTAACGTCTCCCTGAACAAATGATTTTGTTATTGAGCTGCAAGCGGAGATTAGACTAAAGGTGCTTTCTAGGGCGTTCTCAAGTTCGGAGTACCTTAGCCTTTCAACTAACATGTTTCCCGAGAGGTCAACTACTAGGAGGTCTACACTTCCCGGGTAGCCCTCGTTTTTCAGAAGGGCATTCAGCTTTTCCGCGACATCTTTACCTATGTAGCTTACCCGCTCCATTAGGGGCTCCCCTTCCACTAAAAGTGCAACATACGTCGAATTCTTATCGAACAACCTTAAGCTATAAGCGTTCTAGTTAAAGTCTACCATTTAAACGTTATATTTTTTAGAGCGTGTCTCCACGCTCAGCTCCCTCACAACTAAAAGCCGTTCCCAACTCACCGCTTCTTGAGCTCATTTGTGACTGGGTCAAGAACATATCCTTGGACAACTAAGCTGCTTCAATGCTTAAGCACTCCCACCTTCAATCTGCGCTCATTTTGACGTAACATTTTTCTCAGGAGAATTTATCAGCGTCTCTCAAGCTCCGAGATCCGGCAACTGGAACAGGCTTCTATAACTTGCCTCGTTAATTTGGTTATCGCGAATCTTTCCGGTGGCTTTACATTCAATGAATCTTTGAAATGTCTCAGATGCAAAAATTTTCTTATTACGCTTCTTTTCACCGTAAACAATTAAATTAGTCACGTTTTATCGATGGGTTTCAAGGGGAAAGGTATTTTTCATCCCGGGTTCGACAAATACGTTCTGGGTTCAGGTTCCTCCGCCATAAACAGCAGCTTCCAATTATCGATTTAATTTAAATTTAATTAATTTAGATTTTAGATTACATAAACTTCTTGATGGAAGAGCTCCTATGTCTCTTCGAGGTTGCCGAGGGGGGTTTAGTATTAGTTAATATTCCCTGAAAGTGGCAGAGGGAAGGGTAAACGCAAACAAATAAAGCTGGAAATGTTAAGAAAAAATGAAAAAAGCACTGTTCCTGTCTTAGATCCATCGGCGACGCCGGCTTCTTATCCGCGTTTAATGAACTACGAAAAGAAAAGTATATGAGGGAGGTTTTTGAGTCGTCCAGTGGATGTTTGTGCTCAGTTAATGAGGGCGAGCCATTTTTGTCTTTGGAGGTGGTTCCTTTAAGCGTTCCTGTTTCCAGTGATTTTAGGAGGCGGGTCTTCTCGTTTCCAGAGGGGGATTTTCTCAAGTACTGCATGCAGTGCTCGTTGTGTTCGAGCGTTTGCCCCGTGGCGCGGGTTGTCGAAGGATTCAACCCTAGGCGCATACTGTGGGAGGTCTTCCTTGGATTAGAAGACAATGTGGTCGATAACGGCAACGTGTGGCTTTGCCTAAGTTGCCACTTATGCATGGAACTTTGCCCCATGAAGGTTAAAGTATCACACGTCATAATGCTTCTTAAAAACATAGCTGCTGAGAAAGGGAAAGTTCCTGACGGTCTCTTAGAGGAGATCAAATACATATTTAAGACGGGGAGGAGCATGCCTCTCTCTCCGGCCATTGATAAGAGAAGGACTGCTCTCTCGCTCCCCCCATTACCAGGGGTGGACGTTGAGGAGGTCCAGACGCTGCTGAGGAAGCTAAAGTTTCCTTTTAACGAAGAAGGGGAGAAAAAATGACGGGTTACTCGCTTTTCCCGGGATGCCTCATACCTCTAAGGTTTCCTTTTCTTGAAGCCTCCTCGAGGCTCGTGCTTAACGCTTTAGGTGTGCGTTATGAGGCACTTGACGGAGCCAGTTGCTGCCCTGACCCTGTTGGCGTCCAGTCGGTTAACTTCAAGGCTTGGCTCTACTTGGCTGCTAGGAACCTAGCCCTCGCTGAGGAGAAGAGAAGGGATGTATTAACGTTGTGTAGCGGCTGTTTCGAGACTCTTAAGACAGCCCGGGAGATTCTCCTGCAGAGCCCTCCTCTAATGGATGAGGTAAACGAGGCCTTGAAGCTCGTTGACAAGGAGTTTAAGGGAAGCGTCGACGTGGTGCATATAATTGAAGCACTATACAGAGTTAGAGGAAAAATAAAAGAAATGGTGTCGACGGAGCTTGACGCCGACGCCGCCGTCCATTATGGATGCCACCTTTTGAGGCCAAGCGATTACCTCAAGTTTGACGATTCTGAGAATCCAACCAAAATGGACGAGCTGGTGGAAGCTTTAGGGGCGCGGAGCGTAGACTACAACTACAAACACCTCTGTTGCGGCGCGGCGATGAGCAACATAAAAAGGGAGCTAACTTATCCCTACGTTAAATGGAAGCTTAGCTCTGTGGCGAGGTCCGGGGCCGAATGCATGGTGGTCGCCTGCCCCTTCTGCTTCATGCAGTACGACCTAGGACAGGTAGAACTCAGCAGGAAAGGAGAAGCTTTTAGTATACCTGTTTTTTATTATCCGGAGATGCTCGGCTTAGCTCTAGGCTACAGCTACAGGGAGCTCGGCCTACACATGCACAAGACAAGCGTGACACCCTTTATAAGGAAACACTTCCTCTAAGTGTTCTCACCCATCTCTTGGAGAGTTCTCCTAAGCTGAATAATAAAACTCGCCAGATTGTTTAGTATAACAAGGTCGTCCCGGGTCTTATGCTCCCTTAACCTAAGGTACTCCTTATAGACCCTCTGGAGTTCCTCTAGGATAGCTCTCACATCCTCTTTGCTCATCCCCGTTGGGCTAGCCATTCTTCTTCCCCCAGTAAAGGAAAACAAATAGAGGCAAAAATAAAGGCACGTAACTGTGAAGGAATACTAATGTAAGATCTAAGAGCATACATCAGCACCTCCTTAATAAAGTGAAAAAGTCAATGAGGATGTTTATAGTATTGATGTGTGCATAACACTTATAGAATAGAAAAATAAGTTGTGAAGCATTTTCGATTCTCTATACAGGTAGCCGCCAGTCAAAGCGAACGTAAACTTAGCCTGAACCCCCCTTAAAAAGTTCCACTAAAAAAAGGGGAAAAGGGATAAACAAAGAAAGGGAAAGGATAAAACAGGATTGGATGCTCCTCGACGGGTTTTCAATCAGTCACCTTCACCGGACGACGACGCGT
>JAHLWW010000145.1 GCA_019057715.1 Candidatus Jordarchaeum sp. JNZ_1113 | reverse complement strand
CATGTTCTTTGACCCAAAAACTAGAGAATTAATCATAACGACAATCTTAGCCGCAAAGGGATATGAAAGCGAGTTCAAATTCCATCTCAACGAATTAATGAGAAACGGTTTCACAACGGAAGAACTAAAAAACCTTCTACTTTTACTCCTCATATACCTTGGAGCACCAAAGTTCCTACAAGTATTCAGATGGTGCAAAGAAGAAGGAAAACTCTGAAACTCTTCATCAACACACCTTTCCTTTTTTGATAAGTAGCCTCCATAACTTAAAACGTCAAAGCGCTTCCCACTTAGGAGATTAACCCCTGGATAGTCTCCAGTAGTTTCCATTTAAACGAGAAAACCGGCAGTCTCCATTTAACGAGAAAAAAGAAAAATTGTTGGGAAATAATGTAAATGGTACCTCATATGTGATTTAACAGGAACTGTGTTCTATTGCTCCCTCAGGGCATGCTTCAACACAGCTGCAGCACTCTACGCAATCTTCGACCCTAACGGCAAACGATTTTCCTTCTTTCAGTTCGAAGACCTCCGAGGGGCATGCATCGACACATGCGCCGTCTCCGTTGCACTTGTCATGATTTATTTTGATCACTATGTCGCCGGACTTAAACACTTTGACGCCCATCACGGTCACCTCTTGAGGAAAGAAGTTTGAAAGAACTTTTCTCGTAGTTAATATTAACTTTTCCATGAACAAAGTTAAGTCGCAAGCTTCAGGAAAAATGGTTAAAATCCTTTTGCCTCACCATTACCATCGGTGAGTAAATAATGAAGCTAGAAGATCTGAAGCTTGACTTTAGCCTTGTTAAGGAACGCATTGAGTCCTTTGTAAAGAACGTGATAGATAGTGCTGGGGCCGACGGCGCCGTTATGGGGCTGAGCGGAGGAGTGGACTCATCCACCGTTGCTTTTCTCCTTGCTCAAGCCATTGGACCAGAAAGAGTTCTCGCTTTAATGTTGCCGTCTTCAACCACCCCGAGTCAAGACACTGAAGATGCTTTCGCTGTGGCTAGACTGCTGGGGATTGAAGTTGAGGTTGTCAACATTCAACCTGTTGAGGACGCCTTCGCTAAAGTTTGCCCACGCTACGACCCTAGAAACCTGTTGGCTTCAGGCAACCTCAAACCACGCCTGAGAATGGCATTCCTCTACTATTACGCCAACCTTTTGAACAGGCTTGTCGTTGGTACAGGGAACAAGAGCGAGATCATGGTGGGCTACTTCACGAAATACGGGGACAGCGGAGTCGACATGCTTCCCATAGGAGACCTTTACAAGACACAGGTGAGGTGGCTCGCCAAGGAGCTGGGCGTCCCGGAAAGAATAATATGGAAGCCTCCGACAGCAGGGCTGTGGCCCGGGCAGACGGACGAGGAAGAGATGGGAGTCAAGTATGAAACTCTCGACTTAATTCTCTACGGACTTATCGAGCTGGGCTACACGCAGGAGAAGGTTTCAGAGGAGACTGGCATACCTATAGAAACTGTAAAAAAAGTAGCTGCGATGGTTGCTAGGAGCGAGCATAAAAGGAGCCCCATACCAACACCCTCCCTTCAATCACTGCGCAAACCCATAAGCAATTAATCTTTCTCCATTTTTCTCAACCAACGTCTTCAAGCACCTCTTCTTCCGGTAAAACCCATAAATGTAACTTGTGCTGGCTCCGTTATGGAGCCCTTTTAATGTGCATTACCTTTTTAGTTTTTTAAGAATACCACCTGCCTCCGTTGACGTCAATTGTTATTCCTGTCACGTGATCGTTTTCTAAGAGAAATATGACTGCGCTCGCGACCTCGTCCGGCCGCGCTATCCTTCCTAGCGGGACCATCGTCGCCAGTTTTTCCTTTAATTCATCCGGTATCAGTTTCGTGTCCACTGGCCCCGGAGCCACTGCGTTAACTGTTATGCCGTAGCGTGCAAGCTCAGAGGCAAGGCTCATCGTTAACCCTATGACGCCCGCCTTCGACGCCGCGTAGTGGACTCCAACCGTCCCACCATTTCTACCCGCTATCGACGAAATATTGACGATCTTCCCGCTCCTTCTCTCTATCATGTGTTTTGCTACTGCTTTGCAGCAGTTGAAGACCCCCTTCAGGTTAACTTCGATCGTTCTGTCCCAATCCTCCTCAGTCACTTCTAGTATCGATGGCTTGACGGTAAGTATGCCCGCGCAGTTGACGAGCACATCTATTCCTCCCATCTCCCGTATGACTGATTCAACCATCCCCTCAACTTCTCTCATCCTTGAAACGTCAGCCTTCACAGCCATTCCTCTGCGCCCAAGCCTCTCCACCTCCTCAACAACTTTTAATGCCTCGTCACGCCTGCCAAAGTAGTTAACCGCCACGTTGCACCCCCTAGCTGCTAGGCTGACACAGACGCTTCTTCCTATACCGCCGCTCCCACCCGTTACAAGCGCCACTTTCCCCTCAAAGTTCAACCTGTCACCTCCCTTCAACACTAACTTTCATGAAGAATTAGGAGGAAACTTTTAATTTTATTAATCTCTCCTAGAGCGTGGAATTGGGAGGCAAGATTGATGTTCGTATGCTTCCTGTGGCACGTCCATCAGCCTCCCGGCGATAAACGCCACCTCGTGGAGGCCGCGTCTAAGTCATACCAGCCCCTCCTAAGGTTCTACTTGGAGTCAGGTTTAGATACGAGCTTCAACATTACAGGCGTAACCGTTGACCAAGCCGTGAAGCTCTCCTTGGACTTCGTTCCACTCCTACGTGACGGCGTTTCAAGCGGCATCATAGACCTAACCGCCTCAGGATTCTACCACCTCATACTTCCTCTAACGCCTACATGGGAAGTTGAGGAAGACATAAAGCTCGTCCTCAAGGTTTTCAGGGAGACTCTGAGTTACTCGCCCGAGGGCTTCTTTCCTCCTGAACTGGCTTGGAGCCCCTTCCTTGCAGACATACTTAGAAGACTGGGCTTCAAGTGGGTGGTGGTCAGCGACAAGGTCTTCAGAATGGCTGACCCCAGGTGCCCCGAAGAAGAGATCTTCTTCCCCTACTGGCTTGAAGGAGTAAGAGGAAAGCACATTGTAGGCGTCCTTCAACACTACGGGCTAAGCCAAATGCTGTGGGAAATATACGCGGGTAAAAAGACCATTGAGGATTTCGTCTCCGTTCTTGAGCAGTACTCGCTCATGGAGGAGCGTCTCGGAGAACGCTACCATCCCTATGCAGCCACGAAGCCTCTCCTCGTCGTTTCAACTGACGCCGAACTTTTAGGGCTCAAGTGGAAGAGGGGGCTTGAAGCACTAAGCCGCATATACGAACTTGCAGAGGACATTTCAGGCCTGAAGCTCTGCAGCGTGAAAACAGCTCTGAAGGACAATGTACCAAAAAAGGTCTTCTATATGCCCTCGGGCAGCTGGAGTCACGACGCCCGATTCACCGTCTGGCTTGACAGGCCTGAAAATGACGTGATAAACACCCTGGTGGGGGAGGCGAGGAGGAAATTTGAACTTTCACGCTGTATTGTTCTGACACTTAAGAGCATGGGGTTCCGTGTGGATGACGCGGAGCAACTGCTTCAAGAAGCCCTGGAGAACCTCATGCTGGGGGAGATGAGCGACGGTAGAGGGTGGGACGCGGCACCCGAAAGAAGAAGGTTCTGCTACAATCACCTCCTAGAATCAATAGAGAAGAGCGATGAATCCATAAAAAAGGCACTGGAAAAAGCCTCAAGGAGGATAAAAAAGTGAAGTGGAATTTAAGCTGTCCTAAGAACTGCTTTCAACAATATGAGCAGATAACCGTAGAGTGCCCTGATGGGACAACCAGAACAATAACAATTTGCTCCGGATGCAAGTACCAAGAATACCACATATTAGGATACATTATAGCCCTAGAGGAGAGAGTCAGAAAACTTGAGGAGCAGCTCAGAAAAGTGTCACAGTCAACTGAAAAACATTAGCTTACAGTCTTTTTCTGGGCAGCACCTTTTTTTCCTCTATAAATCTCTGAAGCTCCAATACGTTTTCCAGAACATTGCTTGTCTCGCTCCGCCACTTTTCAAGCCTGGAGCGTGCGTCACGAACTTTGAGCTTAACATCAACGTCGGAATTGCTGATAGATGACTCAGCCTTCTCCGCCATCTCTATAGCTTTTTCAGCTGCGCTGAGCGCGTCCTCGATCTCATGTCTGATACGGATAAGCGAAAAGGCAACTCGCTCCACATCCACCTCACTAAGCTGCCACCTTGCCTCTTTTCTCTCCAGTATCCCTTTCATCACTTCATAAGCTTCCTTTTCTCCTTGGAAGTCGCTTACTAGCACCTTTATCCCCCTAGCTACGTGGTACCCCGCAATGGTGGCCATCCAAAAAGCGTCGAAAATGAACTCACCTACCTCATCAATTCTCTTAAGAAACTTAATGCTTTCCTCGTCACCACGCGTAATTCTCAATGGGTCAAATAGGCCCACGAACTTCAAGACGAAACGTCTACAAGCATTCACACTTGAAACAGCGTCCTCACGTTCATGTTCGGCAAGGGCTGAGTAAAGCGTTGGGAGATTCTCTTCTTTAATCTTCTCCCACTCTCTTACAGCGTCCGCTAGTAACCGTTTGCTAGCATCAAGAATCCCCACGTCCTCGAAAAGCCTCTCAAACTCGTTGATTCTGGAAGCTGCAACTATGAATGCTTCATCAACCTCGCTGGCAAGCAACTCCAGTTCAGCCTTCAATAAGCCAGCCACCTCTTTTCTATCTCTCCCCGTAACAATGAACGAATACAAGTCCTGGAGAAGATAAGTAAACCTTAAAGCCACCCTGCAGTACTGCAAAACAAAATCCCTAACCTTTCTTGTGGCTTCATCGGCATCAGGCACTAACTCGGAAAGATACCACCGCAAAACAAGCTCGAAAAAAGTTCTCCTAACGATTTCCATTGCGCCCTGCACCAATCGGCTCAGACCTTCAAACAAAAAAGACGTTCTACGCGTCACGTCGCCTTCATCCACTACCTCCCCACCATTCATCTTTCGCTCAAGCAACACGCATCACCCTCCATCCCGAACAAATATTTTAATAATCGAAGAATATATATATTTATTGTTTTTCTAATTTTACAGATTTCCTTAAAAAGAAATTATAATTTCGAAATCTCTTATTAATTTTTATGTTAAAG
>JAHLWW010000144.1 GCA_019057715.1 Candidatus Jordarchaeum sp. JNZ_1113 | reverse complement strand
ATCCCATTTTCTAAGCGTATTTGGATGAATGCCTAATCTCTCGCAGGCTTCGCTAAGCGTCAACAACCTCTCAATCATCATACAAAAATGTTAAGAAAAGTTATATAAAGTTATCTATTCAGGAACTGCTGCAAACCCATAATTACACTGCTCGTCGTTTATTCATCACCAATCCTTTTCATTCGTTTTCTTAGTGGGCGGTTTCGAAGCTCAATTTGCTACCCTTTCGCCGCCGTCATCCTACAGTGCCGAAGAACTCGTCTTCTAAGCAACTCCAAATTAATCGTACTCAAATAAAAAATTAAGAGAGCCCTCAGAGTTCTCTCCAATAAATTATCCCAGCAGTAAAGACCGATCGGATAAAAACCTTAAGTTAACAAAGGTCCTTTCTATAAGATATTTCTTCGGCTTTTTGCTTAAACAGTTAATGTTTTTTGTTTTATTTTCTGGTTACGCTTTGTAAACGCAACAATTTAAGAAGGAAAGTGTTTAAGTGTGTTTATTTTTTGTTATTTGTTGGGGGTTTCGTCTTGTCGTATCCATTTAGGCTTGTAGGTGTGTCTGGAACTTTTGATAGGCTTCATAGAGGGCATAGATTTTTGCTGAGTAAAGCCTTAGAAATGGGGGAGCGGGTGATGGTTGGTTTAACTTCTGATGAAATGTGCTCTGGAAAGCAGCTTTCGAGTAAAATTGAGCCATTTGAAGTTAGACGCGCAAAATTGGAACAGTTCTTCAAAGAAGTGGGCGCCGCCTCAAGAGTTGAAATAATCACGCTTAATGACCCCTACGGACCAGCAATCGAGGATTCAGGACTCGAAGCTATCGTCGCAGGCGAAGATGTAGCCTGGCGTGTAGAAGAGATTAACAAAATTAGGGAAAAGAAAGGTTTGTCTCCGCTAAAACTTATAGTTGTTAAGCTAGTGAAGGCTAGTGACGGCGAACGGATAAGTAGCACTCGAATAAGAAAAGGTGAAATAGACGAGGAAGGTCGCCTTCAAAAGGTTACGTTCTCGTCTGATTAAATGGACAATGAGTACCCCTCTAACGTCTCTCTTTTACTGATTCTCCTTATATGTTGTCCATTTCCTCCATAACTTTTTTAACGTTTCTCGATTTTCTAATCCCTTTGAAGGTTACGCAGCGTAGGTAAAGGAGGGTTTCGATTGTCTCTTTCCTTTGAAGGTCTTCGTGAAGTTGACATCAGGATCCTTCGCTTTTTAGCTGAGCAAGGTGATAAATCACGGCTGAACGATGTACTGGAGAGAACAGGTATTGAGCATGCTGCGCTCGTGAAATCTCTAGCTTGGCTTGAAGAGAAAGGCTTTGTGTCTGTTGAGCGCATTGAGTTAGAGTTTTTTTCTCTCACCGATGAAGGTATGCATTACGCTTCTTCTAGTCTTCCAGAAAGAAAACTTTTAAACTTCCTCATTGAAAGAGGTGGGAAAGCCACTCTAAATGACGTTTTAAAGGCAGGCGTTATCCCTGAACCCATGGTTAACGTTGCCATTGGGTGGGCGCGGCGTAAAGGATGGATCGAAGTTTTAAAAATGGATAACGAAACCATTATCAACGCTTTATGTACTTCTCCTCCGAGAGGCTCCGATGAGCTTCTCTTAGAATTCCTTTTAAAGAAGAAAAGCGCAAAGCGGTCAGAGTTGCCTGAAGAACTAGTCTCTGCAATCGATTTACTTTATAAACGTAACTTGTTAGAGAAACGTAGTGAAACTGAAGTTTTTGTGTGGATAACAAGTAATGGCACCGCACTCTTAGAAAGTGGTGTTGAGGCAGATGAGGGAATAAGCTTACTAACCCCAGACCTCATAAGGACGCAGGCTTGGAAAAATGTTAAGCTAAAAAAGTTCAACGTTGAGGCGCCTACCAAGCCTGTTTATCCGGGAAAGCTACATCCCATAATTCAGCTCATTAATGAGATAAGAGAAATTTTTCTGAGTATGGGATTCGAAGAGATTAGAGGTCCTCTCGTGGAGTCTGCTTTCTGGAACTTTGATGCGCTCTTCACCCCACAGGACCATCCAGCACGTGAGATGCACGATACTTTTTACCTTAAAAAACCATCTACAGTTCGGTTACCAAGAGAAGAATTGGTTTACAGAGTAGCTAAGACTCATGAAAATGGATGGAAGACTGGGTCAAAGGGATGGGGATACTCCTGGAAAACGGAGCTTGCTCAACAAGCAATCCTAAGAACGCATACCACAGCTACAACTATACGGTATCTTGCAGAGCACGGAACACCTCCTGTGAAAGTTTTCTCGGTAGATAGAGTTTACAGAAATGAGAGAGTGGACTATAAGCATCTCGCGGAGTTTCATCAGATAGAAGGGATAATAGTTGACAAGAATGTAACATTAAGGGACTTGATGGGTGTGCTGAGGGAATTTTATTGGAAGCTCGGGTTTAAAAAGGTTCAATTTTGGCCTAGTTTCTTCCCGTATACTGAACCTTCGATTCAATCAACGGTTTATGTTGACGAGTATAGAGCTTGGGTGGAACTCTGTGGCGCAGGAATATTCAGGCCCGAGGTTACTGTACCCCTTGGGGTCAGAGTTCCTGTTTTAGCTTGGGGAGGCGGGTTTGAGAGGATCGCTATGCTTCGACTTGGGCTAGATGATATAAGAGACCTCTATAGGAACTCCTTAGGGTGGCTGAGGCAAACCTCGGTCATACTTTAGAGGGGGTGAAGGAATGCCGACTCTCGTACTTAAGGTGAAGAGGATGAGTGAGCTTCTCGGTCGTGAAATCACAGTGGAGGAGCTTGAACGGGTTGTTCCTTGGCTTGGTGTAGATATAGAGAACGTTGGCAGTGATTATGTTAAAATAGAGTATAACCCGAATAGGCCAGACTTTTCAAGCCAAGAGGGAGTAGCCCGAGCCCTGAGAGGCTTCATGGAGATAGAAACCGGGCTTCCAAGGTACAATGTTGAATCAGGGTCGGTAGTTTTAAAGGTTGACCCTTCTGTTCGCCCTATTCGACCGTGGATCGTCTGCGGCGTGGTTCGTGGACTTAAGCTGGATGAGGAACGCATAGTTGAAATTATAGAAATGGAGGAAGCGCTCGATTGGGCGATAGGTCGAAACAGAGCGATATCTTCGATAGGGCTTCACAATCTTGACGCTGTTAAGCCTCCCTTCAAGTATCATGCAGTGTTGCCCGACGAGATCCGTTTCGTTCCATTGGATATGGAGACAGAAATGACGCCTAGAGAAATTCTGAATGTTCATCCTAAAGGAATAACATATAGACATATATTAGAAGGCGCTGAGCGTTACCCGATAATAACTGATCGGGAAGGTAATGTTCTCTCCTTTCCCCCGATCATAAACGGAGTCCTAACACGTATTACTGAGAACACGAGAAATCTTTTTATAGACTTGACTGGCACACGGCTAGAAGCTGTCTCTGCTGCATTAAACATCCTCGTAACAACGTTTGCAGATATGGGAGGGCGTTTAGAATCTGTAACGGTAGAGTACCCTGATAAGACGTTAATTGTTCCCAATTTGTCTCCTTCAAGGTGGACGTTAAGCGTTAAGAATACAAATAAACTTCTAGGTTTAAAGTTAAAGCCCGAGCAAATCGCTAGATGTCTAGAGAAAATGCGGCTTGGCGTTGAGCACGTTGGAAAGGAGCTTTCAGTGCTGGTTCCAGCTTACCGATACGACATAATGCATGAAGTCGACCTAATAGAGGAAGTGGCTATAGGATATGGTTACTTTAACCTGGAGCCTACGCTTCCAAGCACGGTCACTATAGCTCTAGAGAATCCCATTCAAAAACTTTCAAATAAAGTGCGAATGATAATGATTGGCTTCGGCTTTACAGAAGTCATCAGTTCTACTCTTGCGAATTATAAAGAGCACTTTGAGTACATGATGGTTAAAGGCGATCCTGTTAGAATACTTAACCCTGTTAGCGCTGAGTATGATATACTTCGCTCCTCGCTTATTCCCTGCCTCCTAAAAGTTTTAAGCAACAACAAGCATGAAGCCTTCCCACAAATAATTTTTGAGGTAGGAGACATCGTCGTGCCTGACGACGATGCAGAAACAGGAGCTAAACGCTTATTACACCTCGCAGGAGTGATGACGCATAGCGAAGCAGGTTTCACAGAAATTAAGTCGGTTGCCGAAGGAGTGCTCAGAGAGATGGGTGTTAAAAACTACACTTTCAAGGCTACAGACCACCCCAGCTTTATTCCAGGAAGGTGTGCCGAAGTGAGAGTAAATGGAAACACTATAGGCATTGTTGGAGAGATACATCCAAAAGTATTAAATAATTTCGAATTGGAATACCCCGTAGGGGCGTTCGAGTACGATTTACAGTTTCTTTTAGAGCGTGATTAGCGATGGCGGCCAGAACAGCTGTTTTGGTCATTGATATGCTAAAGGACTTCATAGAGGAAGGAGCAGTTTTAGAGGTCCCAAAAGGACGGGAAATCATTCCAAATATAAAGCGCCTAACGGATGAGGCGAGAAGTAAAGGCGCTCTAGTCATTTACGTATGTGACAGTCATGATCCGAATGATCCCGAATTTTCAAAGTGGCCTCCCCATGCTGTAGAAGGAACCAGCGGGGCAGAAGTTGTAGACCCAATTAAACCACAGAAAGGCGACGTTGTAGTTAAAAAACTCAAGTACGACGGCTTCCTTGGAACCACTTTAGACCTTATCCTGAGAAGCAGAAAAATAGGCGCTGTGATTTTAACCGGCGTCTTAACAAATATTTGCGTGCTATATACAGCGTCAACAGCATCCATGTTAGGTTACGACGTAGCTATTCCACGGGACTGTGTAGCATCAACCAGTGATGAAGAGCATGAATGGGCTCTTCATCACATGAAAGACATACTCGGAATAAAGATCATTAACCTCAGGGAGGCGCTCGCCTCTCTTTAAAAAACGCAAGATAAAGATCTTACTTTCTTTTCTCGCATATATGTTCCCTTTTAAAAGCCTCCTCTTATATGTGATTTACAATTTTTGTAAAAAATACCGTAAAATATATTGAAATATTATTCATTTTCTTTAAAGCGAAAGATTTTTATTAAGAAATTCTCCTATGAAAGATGGGGTGGGCGGATGATGGCGCGAAAACCCCAGAACTATTTCTGTTTCGTGTGGTTTTATCCCCCCTCCC